>JAYUWT010000320.1:0-3979 GCA_043753405.1 Saprospiraceae bacterium
CTAGATTTTAAAAAAAATGGTATGAGTACTTTAAAAAATAGTGAAATTAAAAATAAAAGTTCTACGGATCCTTTTGATAGATTAATATTTGAAAAGGGGCTGCGAATCAATCAAGTTTTTCCTGATAAAAAACTTGGTGTAATCATTATTTTATTAAATAATAGTAAAGTATTACGTGTTGACTTATCTGATTTTAAATCACTAGCTAAAGCAACTCAAAGTCAACTTAATGATTGGGAGCTAATACGTGGCGGAGTAGGAGTACATTGGAATAAATTAAACGAAGACCTTTCACTAAAAGGAATTATAAAAGATACGGCACTAAATAATTCCTTGCTTCAGTTGTTGGGAAAGTCAACGATGGACATGGTAATTTAAGCAAGTTACAACTCTATTTTTTCTATGTAATCCAGCCTCTACTACCCTTCTATCTACAGTACTTTTTAAGAAGGCTTCAATCTTCAAAATAATCCCCATCCATTTTCTTCACCTCATATACCTGGTGCAGGCTACATCCAATATTATAATCGATCACCAACTGGGTAAGTTGTATGCCATCGATGAGTACAATTTTAGTTTCATTTTTTGGGGTATAGTCACTGGCTTCTTTGGTGAAAGATGAAGTAGTAATGAATATACCTTTCTTTGCACCCTGGCCAGCAAGAGCACCTACAAATTTTTGTATCTCTGGTCTGCCTATTACATTCCTTTTTTCCCATCTTTTGGCTTGTATGTATATGATATCAAGACCTAGCTTATCTTCTTTAATAGTACCATATATGCCTTCGTCGCCTTTATCTTAGTCTGCATAAAACTCATCTGCCAAATAAATCACCGTATCTATAAATTGTAAAACACCTTCACTTGTAAGAACATTCTCGTCATGTAGGTCTTCTATTATGATTCCAAGTTCCGGATGATAGTAGTCGTTATTTTTTCTATTGATAAAACCGTTGGCTTCCAATAATTTTACAACATTATCAAGATTTGTATTTTCGGATGTTTTAATATATGGTTGAATGACTACGGCATGAAGTAAAGTTTCGAGTCGAGTAAATCCAATTAAATTATAAGCTACATTTTCAAAGAAGAAATTATGGATGAGTAAACTATTAAAGTAATCATTCCATGATCTATAAAAAATAGAATCATTCAATTTCATCACATATCTTGGATCAGGATATTCATATACTTTTTGCTCAGCTCCTTCTCCAATATATTTAGAAGCATCTACCTCCGACATCCAAAATTTGGTTTTGTCAATATATTCTATTAAGATCTTTGTTTCTTGTTCCTTGTCGAACTCTTTTTCTTGAGATCTAGATATTGCTTCCTTTTGTCTTCTAAGGTGGTTACGGATTGTTTTGATATTTTCTCCATACCTAACTGAGCCATCTCCCGAAATGATATTTTGTAGTTCATGTTTTATATTCATTCAATACTTTGTACAAATTTATGGGAATAAAATGGATTGATAAAATCTTGCCGGGTCTGTGTCTCGTTATACTCTTTTTTGCAGGAATCTATCTGCTCATTGAACTTGGCTACCAGATCTTTTACTTTTTCGAGTGCCTGGGTTTTGAGTGATGTCATAGTAGCGAAGATAGCGACTAAAAAGTGAAATTAAAATTGCCCTTTTTACAAATAATGCCCCTTGAGAGAATACACATACAATGTGTCCTTTATAACAAGGTAAATGTACCTGTGTTCTGTCGTAATCCTGCGAGACCATTTAGGTGTAAAGTTATATTTTAGAGCTTCGGGTTTACCTATGCCCTTGTAAGGGTCTTCCAAAATAGCTTTAGTAAGGTGCAAAATCCTTTTTAAGACAGCCTTATTGCCTGTTTTTACCCAGTAAGCCAAATCTTTTTCTGCTTCAGGTAAATAAATTATTTGCATAAGCGTTCTAATTGTCCCAGAGTCATTTTTTTGCCTTTACCATTTTTTATATCCTCATCTCCCTGTAATATTTTCTTTACAAACTCCGGATTATATGGGTTTTCTGTTTTTTTCGCCATTTCAAATTTAATCTTAAGTGCTTTCATAAATGCTTTGATAGCATCTATTTCAGTTTCATTCGATGGATATGCAGTGATATTGATCGCTTTCATCTTGGAGGTAAATATTTTATAAATCAAAGATAAGGAGTTTTGAAGTTTCTTACTATAACCAATGGTTCGGGCCATTGACGGCTAAGAGGCAGATAAATCGTCATTTTCCATTTTTACAAGCGAAGCCTTCGGTTTTCTCCAAAATGAACCATAATATATCACAAATGTTTAATAATCAATGTATTATGGTAAATGTTAGAATTTTATGCGTCCTTTTTTTACAAATTGGATAAATTTTATCCGTCTTTTTTTACTAAATATAGGGTAATGGGCTAACGAATTGGTGTCGCACAAATCGCACAAAATAGACATGTTCACATCAGGTCACAATTAGATATGGCACACAAAGAGCACAAAGCACACAAAATAGACCTGACACATCGGGACACAAATGGATATGGCACACAAAGAATACAAAGCTCACAAAATAGACAGTCCTGTGTAAGACAAACCTATTTTTTAGTGTTCTTGGTGCCCATAGTGTGAAGTGATATGCATATAATATGTCCTTTGTGAGAGAAGCATATTTAGTGTTCTTGGTGCCCTTTGTGTGAAACCTTGATTAACCTTTTTGTGCGAAATGTCTTTTTAATGATCTCAAAAGCAACTCGTCCCCATCGAATCACAATTCATACTCTCCCTGCTCCAACTATTATTAATCACATTATATGTAATCGGGCACAGGCTGGTACCACTGAGGGCATAGGAGCAGCCGAAAATTATTTTACTTGCATTGAAGGCTAATCAGATTTTAGCTATTAGATATTACAAACGAAGTGGATCGACCTGGCTTTTTTCCGATTTTGTTGCATTGAAATATTACCGAGAATGTTTGGCATTCCTAAATCCGTTTAAGCAATAATAATATAGATTTTATAGGAATCAATCCAAATCCAATTAATAATGCTGGTATTAATATAAATTCTAATAGTATTTTGAATTCGGATGCGATGGTGATCATATCTATAATCATGGCTAGTATAAAAGCATATAATAAAGTATTCAACATAAATAAGAATATAGAGCGATTTAATATTGCTAATCTTTCTTTTTGAATAAAATAGGTAAGTATAAACATGGTGCAAGTCTGTGTAAGTAATGCAGACCAGGCAGCGCCTATAGCCCCCAATCTCTTTGTCAAAAGCAAATGACATAGAATATTAATAATAATACTGACTATAAATAATTTATTCATTTGATTTATCCTGCCCGATGCAGTAATCAATGTAGTGTATAAATAATTTAGCGTAAGGGGTATGAGAGCAGAGATGACAATGATTAATAAGGTACCATGATTCTGACTATACAGCAAATACATAATATAATCACTATTAAAACCAATAATGACGGTGATCACCACGGCCATAGAAAACATTAGTCGCATAGCCAACTCAAATAAAGACTGGATTTCTGCCGGCTTCTGATCACCAATAGTACTAAACATGGGCAATAATAGTCCCGCGAATAAAAACCCCATCATGTTAGCAGCATCTAATAATCTATATGCAGCAGCGTAATATCCGGATTGAATGTTGCCATCTAGGTGCAGCTGATCTATCCATACCGGTTCCATACGGCAATACAATACCATGAGTATAAAAATTAAAGCATATGGCAATCCATGCAACAGGATTGACTTTATTTCAGCCCATGCAGGGATTTTATATACAGATTTGGTGCCACCTTGTAATACTAACACTATCGCTATACTCATGCTGATCACCATAGAAACAGACTGTATAGACAGGAAACGATCCAATGGCTTATCATCAATGAGAAAAAGACCAATGAATAAAACTATAAAAATAAATTTATCAGCTACCGATACAAAACTATCCCATCTATACCGGCCTGATCCCGATATAAAT
>JAYUWT010000321.1:0-3972 GCA_043753405.1 Saprospiraceae bacterium
CAAAATGCTGATAATGCTTTCTTAAATAGGCTAATAGCTATTTTATTCTATGGCTGTAACTGGTTTTGAGGGGATTTTATAAACCAGAGTCAGTTCATGCGAACCATTGTTATGTTCTTGAAAATCTCCGAGGCTGACATCGTACGAATAAAAGAACCTCAGATTGTCAAGACGTGTTCCGAGCAGTAAGCCTGCCCTGCTATTATCTCCCAGGGTATACCCTAGTCCTCCTACTAGTTGTTCATCGAGGAAAGAGAACTTCAGATTGATATCCACCAAAAACGGGCTATACCTTAGATCCTTTACCAGAATGGAGGGCTCAACAAGGAAATTGTAGTTTTTCACATTGTAACGATAGCCAAGAAGAACCGCATAAGGAAAGGAATTTAAATCATCCAGATGAACATCTCCGGCTATTTCCGAAATCCGTTGCTTGACGACATTGGGAAAAGAAATGCCGAAAATTAATTTTTCATCGATCTCTCCGTAGATGCCTGCTGACCCATCAAATACTAAATACCCGTCAATTGCTTCATTGCCTAGCGGATCCGTGTCGTCGTATAAAGGCAAATCCTGAGGATCGGTTATTCTGAAATTCTGAATACCGGTAGAAAGTCCAACTCCTATCACAGCATTGTTCAGTGTAAAACGATAAGCATAATTGAGCTGTCCATGAAAGAGTTGGCTGACACCAATATTGTCCGATAAGAGTTGAATACCCAATCCTACTTTCTCAGCAAAAGCGCCATGATACAAAGCCGTAAAGGTTCTGGGGGCATCCGGGAAATCTGACCACTTGTGTTTATAGCCTGCCATCACTTCGTGACCACCATGAAATCCGGTGGCACCGGGATTAATTAAGACCGGTTGTAAAAACTGGTGATTAAAATAGCCGGGTTCCTGAGCATGCATTGTCTGCATCAAACATAGCTGGACAAATACAATGCACACGGCTATCAATCGGTATTTCTGTAAATTCTTATTCATAATGGCAACCTTTAAAGTTGTTTTGAATATCAATTAATGTCTTTTTAGATTAATCAGCTGTCCTGAGCACATTGACTGTACCTTTCAGCACCTGATTGGTTCCATTCAGATCTTCATATTCCAGTACCCACAGATATCCACCATCTGCTACCGGATCATTATCCTCATCAACGCCGTTCCAGTTATTCGTATAATTCGCTACATCATAGACCAGTCCGCCGTTGCGATTGAAAATATAGAGATGGTTTTGAAGGTTGTCGATACAGGTGATAATGAAATAATCATTTTTCCCATCATCGTTTGGTGTGATCAGCTTATTTCCGATAAAGCAAACTGTCCCAATAGGTAATAGTGTTCTATTCGATGCAATCTGGCATCCATTAGCGTCAGTAACAAGGATATGATAAGCACCGCCAGGAAGGTTGTTTAAAGAAGCTGTATTGCCTGAAACGGGGCCGGTCCACTGAAACGTATAATTAGGAACACCTCCATTGACGATCACTGAAATCGCTCCGTTATTGGTTGTAAAATCAGTCGGAAGAGTTTCAATAAAGCTCAATGTTAATGCCGGAGGAGATGTGATTGTTCGTGTTCCAACAGTTGAATTACCCGTAGCGTCAGTTACTGTCAATCCAAAAATACCTGCGCAGAGATTTGAAATTGTTTGAGTTGTTTCATTATTAGACCAGAGGTAGGTGAATGGAGACACCCCGCCTGAAACGACCGCTGTAAGTTCTCCATCGCATATATCACTGCAGGTTGTCTGAAAGTTACCATTGAATGAAACACCTATGTTTCCTGCAAAAACAGAGAAACATGTATCAAAGGTGCAAACAGCATTATGCGTGATCGTCACACAGTAATCTCCTTCACACAAGTTGATGATATCTGAAGTGGTTGATCCCTGATCCCATTGGAATGTATAAGGCATCAAACTACCGGTAACGTTCAGATCAATTGCTCCCTGGCAATTTTCATTTATGTCCCGAATGATTGTTGCGGTCACATTTAATGGAGTTCCAGATTGAAGATTAACAACAAAACATGAATCTCTTGTAGCACCAACATTATCGGTAACGGTAACGCAGAAAGTGCCTGCGCAGAGACCATTAATGGTCGGTGTTATCGGTCCATGGCTCCATAAATATGCATAGGGAGCGGTACCGAAAGCAGACGTAAGACTAATAGATCCATTGCAGATACCTGCACAGCTTATATGTGTGATCTGGGCTGCCAGGTCACCGCCTACTACAAATGAACTAACGAAAGTGCATCCCTCCGAATCTGTTACAGTTACTGTGTAAGTACCGGGGGAAAGATTATTAAGATCCTCTGAAATAGCTGGTGGTGTAGTATTCCACATGAATGTATAACCCGGTGTTCCACCCGTCACCTCTATATTAATGGAACCATCCATGTTATTACCCATAGGATGATTGACCGTCCCTGAAACACCAATTGAAACAGGATTCGTTACTGTACCTGAAGCTACCACGATTTGTGTACCACAGGTGATCGTAACAGTGTATGTACCTGCAGGTACATTCAATAAATCTTGTGTAGTAACATTTCCAAATGACCATAAATATTGCGGAGTACAATTGCATGATCCGATATCAAGTGAGACATCTAATGAGCCATTTGCTTCACCGGGACAATCAGGAGATTCAGGGATAATGGTATAACTGAGTGCACAAGGATCATCACAATTAACTCTTATCTGTGCGAGACCTTGTATAAGAGCTGGCACGAGAATACTGTCTTCTGAATTTGCAATTTCAATATCAAGCGGATTATCAGAAAAAGTGAATATAGAAGATGAACCTGCCGGACCAATCGCACGCAGACAAACACAAAATATCGTGGACAGATCAGGGAGTGTTACTCCATTAAGAGTAAGATCGATCCAACTAAGGGTAAGTTCGCCTTCCTGGACATCCGGATTCCCTGGCATTCCAAAACCATCACTATTAAGTCCTGGTAATCCGAGACATTCGACATGGTCAAATTCAAATAATGTAGGGTCCCAATTCATACTGAACTGTAGAGCGACAATATCTTCAAAATCATTTACGCTGACATTGACACAAGCAATTTCACCAGGCTCTGTACAAACAGTATCTGCAATCAAAGCAAAACCTTCAATTGCACATTGAGCTGTAATGACAGCAGGTGTAATGTTTACAGTGTGGAAGTTGCCATCAATGTCAGAGATTATCATAGATGGGTCATCTCCAATAGTGATTTCACTAGACTGGCCCCCTGCACCTATTACATCAAAGCAAATTTCAAATAAAATTGTGCCATCGGTCAAAGTATCATTCTCTGCATTACCATTAAACCACACAATTTTGAGTGCTCCCGGGAAAAGGAGGTTTGTATTACCGTCACCAAATTGGAGAAGTGGTCCGAAATTTTGGAATCGATCAAACTCAAGAATCGTAGGATCATAGATCAATTCAAACTCCATTGTTCCTACTGAGGTGAAATTTTCTACAGTGAATTGAATGCAAGTAGTACTACCACATGTACCGATCACTGAATTACCAATAATGTTTATTCCTTCGACACATCCTGAACCAGGTATAGAAACCTGCCCCGTATTTGAAACAAGACCTACAGAAACTTCACCTTCTTCTGCTACTTCAATCTCGAGCGGGTTATCAGTGATGGCCACCGTAGAATTATCACATGGATCACCTATTACCTCAAATTCGATTGTATAGAACAGAGAGCCGTCGGGAAGGGTGATGGGGCTGATGCTACTTTCAATCCATGATAAGGTTAGTTTACCCTGATCGAGGAGAGCCTGATTAGTCCCGAAAACTGAGGCTGAGAGACCAGGAACTGAAGGATTGAAATTTTTAACAGCCCTGAATTCAAGGACAGCAGGATTCCAGTTGACGGAATACTGGACACTGATGATATCTGAAAAATTATTAACGTGAAAGTCAATATTCACGATTTCCCCGGGGTTGGCGTCTA
>JAYUWT010000322.1:0-10529 GCA_043753405.1 Saprospiraceae bacterium
TTCGCTTTGCTGTTCCAGTCTTATCAGGTGGCAATGTTGTTTTGCTTAAACATGCTCAAAATGTAGGCATGACGGCCACGCTCATCGAAAAGGCAGTATTGGAATCTAGTGGAATTCCGAATGTATTGACCTCTATTTTTATCAGTCATGAAGATATAGAACCGATCTTGGCCCATGACCATGTAATTGGAACTTCTCTGACAGGAAGTGAAAGGGCAGGAGTTTCTATTGGTACCCTCGCCGGTAAATACATCAAAAAAAGTGTAATGGAATTGGGTGGAAGTGATCCATTCATCGTGTTAAAGGACGCAAATATTCCAAAATCCGTCATACACGCGGTTAAAGCCAGATTGAACAATAATGGACAAACATGTATCGCTGCGAAAAGATTTATAATTGATGAAACGATCTCTGATGAGTGGCTGGACAGATTTATTAAAGAAATGAAAAGTTATCGTATGGGTTCTCCATATGAAAGATCAACGCAGGTAAGTGGATTGGCCAGAAAGGATCTCGCTGTGACACTGCAGGATCAGGTTTCGAGATCTGTTGATCTGGGTGCAGGAAAAGTTTTATCAGGAGGGATAGATGATTCTACTGAGTCGTTATACCATCCGGAGATCCTTATAGATATACCTGAAAATAGCCCTGTATCCAGTGAAGAAACTTTTGGTCCGGTGGCCGGAGTTTTTATTGTAAAAAATGAGGATGAAATGTTGAACAAAGTAAATTCATCCCGTTTTGGACTTGGCGCCAGTCTTTGGTCTCAAGACCTGGATAGGGCCATCTATCTGGCCAATAAGATTGAAACCGGTTCTATCGCCCTCAATCAGATGATGAGCAGCGACCCACGGCTTCCTTTTGGTGGAATTAAAAGTTCAGGTTTTGGACGGGAAATGTCGTCGGAAGGATATTTTGAATTCCTGAATCTGAAAACTATAATTGTGGGCAATGAATGAACGTCGTCTAGCCAAGTTGGAATCAGTTGCTAAACTTTCTCAGTTATCGATCACTGTTATTTTAGAAAATGTAGATGATACCCACAATGTGGGAGCAATATTAAGATCCTGTGATTCAATAGGTATCCGTAAAATATATGTAATTAATACTAAAGAAGGTATCCTGAATGATAAACTGATAGTTGGAAAGCGTACTTCTATGGGAACAAGAAAATGGGTGGATGTCCAATTTTTCAGAAACCTGGAGGCTTGTATAAGTGCAGTTAGAATAGAGCATCCTTTTATAGTTGGAGCTGCATTATCAGTAGATTCATCCAGTTATTTACAAAATGATTTTACCAAATCTGTTGCCATCATGTTTGGGAATGAACATGATGGATTGAGTGCTGAAGCGATATTCAATTGCGATGCTTTGATATGCATTCCTCAGGTTGGGATGGCAGAAAGCCTCAATGTATCAGCCGCAGCGGCTATCATCTTATATGAAGCCTACAGGCAACGTTACAATGCAGGGAAATATACATATGATCCCGATATCAATCAGGACAAAGCCAAACAGTTAATAGATCTATTTGTTGAGAAAACCAAAGATCAAACTCGGAATATAAAAAGGTATAAATTAAAAGCATTAGACAAATAGGTTGATTCTAATTTTAGATGAAATTTCAGTTGTTAAATAATAATTGAAAAAAAATTCTATTTTTATATTTTTATTATTAAAATCAAAAACAAATCGTTATGCAACCTAACTTTCTAGCTATTTTTGTCGCAGCCTTAACAACGTTATTAGTCGGTTATTTCTGGTATTCTCCTATGTTATTTGGCAATGCCTGGCAAAAAGAAGCCGGTCTTACAGATGAAAAGGCACGATCTGGCAATCTGGCTATCATCTATGGCCTTACTTTTGTATTTAGTATTCTTATAGCTATGGCAATGCAATTTATTACCATACATGAGTATGGAGTATTTAGTATGGTTGGCGGTGATGTTGAAAACGCCAAACAATCGCATAAAGATTTTATGAACGATTATGGCCATATCTTCAGAACATTTAAACATGGTGCTTTTCATGGAACTCTGGCAGCTATCACGCTTGTATTTCCATTAATTGCGATCAATGGTATGTTTGAAAGAAGATCATGGAAATATATATTTATAAATGCGGGTTACTGGGCAGTATGCTTTGCTACTATGGGTGGTATTATTTGCGCCTGGCAATAAGTTAAGAAATGTTGAATGTTGAATCTTGAATGTTGAATGAGCGAACAGCGAACGGTGGCGAAGAATGTAATGATTTACGTGATTTGTCATAGAGGAATTATGTGAAAAAAGAATATACTATTTATCGAAATCTTATAGATCTAATTTTAAAAATGAAGAATGAGTAACGAATCGGCATGCCTACTTTATTGAAATGCAAGAGTCCCACTTTGCCGTCACATCAACAAAAGGACGAAGTAAATGTAATTGTTGGTTGAGTCCGAATGTTGAAAGTGCTCCATTCTAATTTCTGGCTTCTAATTTTAGAATTTAGAATCCGACATCTTACATTTTACATCTGACATCTTACATCTGAAATCTGACATCTGATCTCAATTATGCTGCATCCTATTGATCATGTCTGCCTGAGCTTTGATGGTGCTATGTAGGGCAAGAATTTCATCATTGGTAAAGGCTGACTGGGGATTGGATCGATTATGCTTGAAACGTGATATTTTAGAACGAACATACCAGACTTCCTGTATATCATTTCCCTGCATCCTGTACATATTGTAAACTTCATTGTCAGAATGCATTTCGAGGTGTTTGTGCTTCCTGAGATTATTGACAACTCTTTTAACCACTACATCACCCCGTGTCACAACGACATATACATGGTGGTCTCGGATGCTTGACTCCCAAAGTGTTGGTTCCA
Organism: Saprospiraceae bacterium; assembly: GCA_043753405.1. Classification (GTDB taxonomy): domain Bacteria; phylum Bacteroidota; class Bacteroidia; order Chitinophagales; family Saprospiraceae; genus Parvibacillus. The sequence goes on from JAYUWT010000322.1 coordinate 2,875, forward strand.
GGTAACTGCATATCAGTATATCATGTTCTTCGATCGAAGGCACCATTGAATCGCCACGAACATCAAAACTCCTGAACGTTCCAGTCTGATATGTGATATCCGGTAAAGTATAAGAAGGTAAGTCCCGCATCATTTCGAGATTATTCAGCTCCTCTGCATATCCAGCCTGAGCGGGCATCGGCACATGCACTATGCGTTCATCATTTTCTTTATCAGTAACTAATGTAAGTGTTTTGAAGGAGTATTTACTTTCCTCATCCAGAAAGATCTCACCCTCACCCATGAAAAGAAATAAGGGATTAATATTATATCTTGCGATCATCTTCTGGATAACTTCGATCGGAACGTCCCTTTTACCCTTAACAACTTCACTTAAGCTCTGTGGAAGATAATCCAGTGATTGACTTAGTTTCCTTGCACTTTTGACTGTACTGTCTTTAATTAATTTTTTGACAACCAATACAAATCGCTCAGAAACAACATTTGCCATAATTTTCTAATTTATATAATTCAGTTACAAAGGTAATAAGATATTACAATTAATTTGCAAGTATGTAAGCAAAATATTTAAATATCCCATTTAATGCACAGGAAAGTTACAGATTAAATTGTTAATTGTAAATTATTAATTATTATTTCTCATCCTGGTTACTTTCAGAGCTTATTCTTATCATAATATCTGACATCTGACATCTGACATCTGACATCTGACATCTGATTTCTGATTTCTCTTAAATTTATTTGATTAATATTGCTTCAAAAAAGAAATATTGGCCAAAGCTAAAATAGTATTTATATGTACAGATTGTGGTGCTAATTCTCCCAAATGGATCGGCAAATGTCCTTCCTGTGGATCATGGAATACCTATCAGGAAGAGGTGATACAAGCACCTGTCAGTTCACGAAACAAAGGTAGCTGGCAACAGAATGATACTAAATTGAAAGTATCTGAGAAACCCAGGTTGTTAAAAGATATCCAAACGAATTCCTACCACAGGATCAAAACGCAAGATGATGAATTGGATCGCGTCCTGGGTGGAGGTATAGTCCCGGGCTCAGTGATCCTGGTAGGTGGACAACCCGGAATAGGAAAGTCAACTTTATTATTACAAATAGCAATGCAGATGGACGTCAAAGTATTGTATGTTTCCGGTGAAGAAAGTGAAGAGCAGATCAAACTCCGCGCCAACAGGATAAATGCAGACAATGGACAATGTTATATTTATGGTGAGACAGATGTGACTACTATCCTGAGACAGGTAGAAGAACTACAACCCTCACTCTTGATCCTGGATTCTATTCAAACAATGTTTCTGGACTGGTTGGATTCGTCGGCCGGGAGCATTAGTCAGATACGAGAGACAGCAGCTGAATTGCAACGTTATGCCAAAGATAAAAATATCGCCATCGTTATAATTGGTCACATCACTAAAGATGGTGACCTGGCTGGACCTAAATTACTTGAACACATTGTTGACACAGTTTTATATTTTGAAGGTGATCGTCACTACGCTTACAGATTATTAAGATCCCGCAAGAATCGTTTTGGATCGACCGATGAAATAGGTATTTATGAAATGTTTGAAAATGGATTAAGGCAGGTCCCCAATCCCAGTGATGTGCTTTCCAATCAAAGAGATGAAGCTTACAGCGGCAATGCAGTAGGCGTAATAGGAGAAGGGTCCAGGACATTCTTATTGGAGGTGCAGGCATTGGTCGGCAGGGCTGTTTATGGCACTCCTCAGAGGTCGGCTACAGGATATGATACGAAGAGGATGAATATGTTATTGGCAGTGCTTGAGAAAAAATGTCAGCTTCCAATGGGTTACAATGATGTCTTCCTTAATGTGGCCGGCGGAATAAAGGTAGAAGATCCTTCCATCGACCTTGCTCTGGCAATGGCCATCATTTCTTCATTAGAAAACAAGCCTATTCCACATAAATTTTGTTTTGTAGGTGAAATTGGCCTTTCCGGAGAAGTACGACCTGTACAGAAAATAGACCAAAAAATTTTGGAAGCGGAAAGGATGGGTTTAGAAACTATCTTCATATCTAAGTATGCTAAACCTACCGTGGGTAATCAATTGAAAATAAAGATAATTACGCTGGTCAAAATAGAAGAATTGCTCGACATATTTAATTGATTGAGCTGTAAGCTGATATACTTCCATAAAATAATGTGGGTTCAAAAGGTAATTATTTCAATATCTTTATTGGTTTTATGCCAGAAAAGTTACCAAGGATCGCTTTCATCTTTTTATGAGATGGTATATAAATTATTTTATAATTTAGACAAACCTTGTTCTTTTATTCCTTTTAATTTTAATACTTAATAATATATATGAATAAAGATGTAAATATCCATCAACCCAGGAACATGAAGCAGTGGAATAACATGAAGGGTGAGAATTCCTGGACCCTTTTTAAGGTAATTTCCGAATTTGTGGATGGTTTTGAAACATTAAACAGAATAGGTCCCTGCATCTCAATATTTGGTTCAGCCCGGACCAAACCGGGCAGTAAATACTATGAAGTGGCTACTGCTGTTGCTAAAAGATTGACAGAGGAAGGTTACGGAGTGATAACCGGCGGAGGGCCTGGAATTATGGAGGCAGGCAATAAAGGAGCTTACGAAAATAGCGGAATTTCTGTAGGGCTGAATATTGAATTACCTTTCGAACAAAATCACAATCCTTATATAGATCCCGATAAAAACCTGAATCACAGATTTTTCTTTGTTCGAAAGGTTATGTTTGTAAAATATGCTCAGGGTTTTGTGGTCATGCCCGGAGGATTTGGCACCCTGGATGAATTGTTCGAAGTATTGACTCTCATACAAACAAAAAAAATAAGCAAAGTACCGGTCATTTTATTCGGTGTTAAATATTGGGAAGGGCTAAAAGCGTGGATCAAAGAGGTCATGGGCGAACAGGAAGGTAACATCAATCCCATAGACATGGATCTGATCCCCAGTACGGATAGTATAGAGGAAGTTCTAAAGATCATAAATGAATATTATGAAGGAGAAAAACAAGTGAGACTGAGACCTAATTATGAACTTTAATAATAAGTTATATGGATTATTTTCAGGAAGCTTTATTACTTCATAAGCAACTGAAGGGTAAGATTTCCGTTCAATCAAAATTTACGGTTCGAACCAAAGAGGATCTGTCCCTGGTTTATTCTCCAGGTGTAGCAGCACCTTGTCTTGAGATAGCTGCAAAACCAGAAACAGTATTTGATTATACTATGAAAGGAAATACAGTCGCGATAGTTACAGATGGTTCTGCAGTCCTGGGGTTAGGTAATATTGGACCACTTGCAGCGATTCCGGTTATGGAAGGAAAAGCTATGTTATTCAAGCGATTTGCACAGATCAACGCTTTTCCCATTTGCCTTGATACGCAGGATACGCAGGAGATCATCGATACTGTCAGAAGGATAGCCCCGGTATTTGGTGGAATAAACCTGGAAGATATAAGCGCACCAAGGTGTCTTGAAATAGAAAGTGCATTGCAGGATCTTGGAATACCTGTATTCCATGATGATCAACATGGCACTGCAGTAGTTGTTTTAGCCGGTCTGATCAATTCGGCAAAGATCGTGGGTAAACCATTGGCTGAATTAAAGGTAGTGATCAATGGGGCAGGAGCTGCAGGTATTGCCATAGCCAGACTATTGCGATGTGTAGACCATTCTGTGAGAGATAGTTGCCATCCTGTGAAAGAAATATTCATGTGTGATACCAAAGGCATTATATCTCGGGGAAGAGAAGATCTTACCTCAGTAAAAAAGTCACTTCTGGCATTTACTAATTTTGAAAACAGATCAGGAGACCTTAAAGATGCTCTAAAAGGTGCAGATGTCTTTATCGGAGTAAGTAGTGCCAATCTGTTGGATCGGAATGATATAGCAACTATGAATAAGGAGTCTATTATTTTTGCTTTGGCTAATCCTATTCCGGAAATAATGCCGGAAGAAGCTTATGCCGGTGGTGCAGCGATTGTAGGAACGGGTCGCAGTGATCTCCCTAATCAGGTTAATAACGTATTGGGTTTCCCGGGCATTTTTCGGGGGGCATTAGATGTGAGGGCTCCTCAGATCTCACCATCTATGAAATTGGCTGCTGCCTTTGCAATTGCTGATTGTGTTACCAATCCAGGTAAAGAAAATATTATCCCTGCTACGCTCAATGAGGAAGTTGCATATAAAGTGGCAGAAGCAGTCAAGAAAGCTGCAATGCAGGAATGGGGATTGGAACAGATATATGGGTTCTAGACTCTAGATTCTAGATGCTAGACACTAGAAGAGGTTAGAAGTCAGTGGTCAGATATCAGAGTGTTTGAGTTTGTCTCGTTATTACCAATTACCGATTACCGATTACCGATTATCGATTACCCATTACTTATTTAATGTCTTTGCGAAACTTTGCATTCCTGGCGCAACTTTGCGAAACAACCATTCAACATTCAACATTTAAAATTCAACATTTCTTAATATCTCCGTATAATTATCACCCCTACAATAACCAAAACAACGCCTAGAACTCTTGGCAGATTTACCTCCCGGATCTGAGTGCCAAGAAAACCGTAATGGTCTAAAGGTAAAGTAATGAGCATCTGTCCAAGGATTACTAAACTAAAAGTCATTGCTATTCCTAATCTTGGTACAGCAAATATTACAGCTGTAACAAATATGGCACCACATACTCCACCGGTCCACGATATCAGTGGGGCGTCTTTAGCCTGGTTCAATAAGGTGAACGAATTTTTTGAAAAAAAGAGGCAGATTAACAAAGCAACACTTCCTACAATAAATGAAATGAAGGAGGCCAGAACAGGATTTTCTACAAATTGTGTCAATTTGTTATTGATAGCTGCCTGGGTTGGCATCAATGCCCCGGCTAACAAAGCCAAAAGTAGAGGTACCCAATAATTCACCGATAAAATTTATGTTTATTATTCCAATTTCTTATCTAAAACTGATGTTTCCATCTCTGATTTGTAGTCTTTGATCTTTTGGGTCAATCCTTCAGAATAAATAGCCAGGATCTGTGCTGCTAAGATTCCTGCATTTTTAGCACCATTTAATGCCACTGTTGCTACAGGAACACCGCCCGGCATCTGCAATATTGATAAAACAGAATCCAGTCCAATGATAGAATTACCTGATTTGATTGGGACACCTATTACAGGCAATGTGGAAATGGCTGCCACCATGCCCGGTAAATGAGCTGCACCACCTGCTCCGGCGATAATGACCCTTATCCCTCTAGCCGCTGCCTCATTTGCATAACTGAACATATATGATGGTGTTCGATGTGCTGATACAACTTTGGCTTCATAAGAAATTCCAAATGATTCAAGGATTATGGCAGCTTGTTGCATAATCGGCCAATCACTGTCAGAACCCATTATTATACTCACCTGTGGTCCAGTATTATCCATTTATAGCATTTTTAAAATGAGCTTTTATGGCTTGTAATTTAGCTTTCAATTCATTCAGATTATCACCGATGATGTTAATATGACCCATTTTTCTGGCAGGTTTTATTTCAGATTTGCCATAGAGATGAACCTTTGTGTCTGACAAAGATAATATAGTTTCCCATCCTTGCCAATTCGCTTTTCTTTTATCTGTTGTATCCCCTAACACATTATACATGATCGCTGCCTTTTCCATAACTGTACTTCCCATCGGAAGATTTGAAATACCTCTGAGATGTTGTTCAAATTGAGAAGTAATGGCATTATCCATGCTTAAGTGCATACTATTGTGTGGGCGAGGAGCTATCTCGTTCAACAATACTTTGTCATCTGCGGTAATGAAAAATTCAAAGGCACACAGACCACAGATCCTGAGGTCTTTCATAATGGTTATAGCTATTTCATTCATCTGATCTGCCGACCCTTTATCAATTTCGCAGGGGTAATGAACTTCGGCAAGAATATGATCTTCCTCGTTAAAATACATTGCTACAGGCGGATAAACCACCATTTCACCATCCGGATTCGCAGCGAGCATGACAGCAACTTCTATCTTAATATCAATTTTTTCCTCAAATGCTCCCGGCAAGTTTTCAATATCATGAACATTATCCAGATGATAAATGGTTCGGACCCCTCTTCCGTCATACCCCATTTCAGCCGCCTTGTAAATACAGGGAATATCATAGGGCCAGTTTGGAAATTCTTCCAAAGCTTCCTGCCTGTCGTAAAAATCCATAAAACGTGGAATGGGTATATTGCGTTCTTTATAATAATTTTTCTGTCTGTTTTTATTCTTAATTATCTTTAAAGCTTCAGGATTGGGATGAATTTCTTTGCCTTGCTTTTCCAAGGTTATCAGGGCGTCAAGATTTACGTGTTCAATTTCTATCGTGATTACATCTTTATCCTGGCCAAATGCAAGGACGTCATCATAATCCCTGATATTGCCGACTGTAAAATAATCCTTATATAATGCGGCCGGTGCTTTTTCGCTGTCATCCATGCAATATACCGGCATATTCCAACGCTGTGCTACTTCCTGAAGCATTCTACCCAGTTGACCACCACCTAATATTCCTATTCTTTTAAAAGACATCTATATAAATAGTTTTCTAATTTCAAAATAATAATTAACAACTATCACTTGCTTTGTTCTATGATCATGTCAAAATGATTGCGTAGTATTTTTAATATGGGACCTGCATCTCCATTATTATTGATGATAATATCTACGTCATTCTTATAAGGTAAAATATACTTTTCATAAGAGGGCAGGACATGAGACTCATATCGATAGAGTACATCATCAAGTGGATAATTTCTTTCAGATTGATCCCTTTTTATTCTTCTTATTATTTTCAGGGCATCTTTTGCTTCTACAAATATTTTGAGGTCCAGCAATGTTTTAAGGTCCTGCATATGCATGATGAATAGACCTTCCAGGATCATGATTGGTGCCGGATGGATTGTGATCTTGCCGGCTATTGCCAGATTGTTATTAAAAAGATACTCGTCCCTCTCAATAGATTCACCGCTGATGAGCCTAATAATATCCCTGATAAATGAATTGATATCGATGGAATCATATAAGTCAAAGTTTTGAACACCGTTTTCATCATATACCTGCTGATTTCGAGGCTTATAATAGTTGTCCATGGAAATAATGCAGATCTCATCAGGTGTAAATCCATCAGCAAGTTTTTTTAAGAAAGAAGTCTTTCCTGAACCACTGCCACCTGTGATACCGACGATATAAGGCTTATGCATTAAATTCTTTTCTTTTTAACATCATCGCAAAAATAGATTTTCATAATTACTTATTAAGAATAAAATCACAGAGAATTAAAATTAATCATATTTTAGCTTTGCATTTTAAAGTATTTAAAAGCAGCAGTATAAATAAATAATTAGATGGATATATTTTTATCAGTGTTGAGAGGCATGCTCGGCATGGCTTTTCTGCTCTTCATTTGTTATTTATTCTGACGAATGCCGCTCTTCGCCATAACGAGCTTCATAAGATCGCCGACATCGACGACGAAACCCTGCATCACCTCTTCCTTCGTCCACTCGCGGCGAAACTTTGCCTGCTCGAACTCGGCGAACCGCGTCCGAATTTCCATCGCTCTCTGGCTTAGCTCATCGATGTCCATGGAATATTGGCGC
>JAYUWT010000323.1:0-3943 GCA_043753405.1 Saprospiraceae bacterium
ATGAAATTCAATATAGAAATCAATGCTTCTGCTAAAAAAGTTTGGCAGGTACTATTCAACGACTCTACTTACAGAGAATGGACCAAACCTTTTCATCCGGGATCTTATGCAGAGGGAACCTGGGAAGAAGGAAGCACGATAAAATTTTTAGGACCTGATGGAAATGGCCTCTATGGTGTAATAGAGAAGAATAAACCAAATGAATATATGGCTATAAAACACATTGGTGAAGTGAGGGATTTCAAAGAACTGCCTCTGGATGAAAAATCACACCAATGGACTGGAAATATGGAGACTTACAGACTAACTCCTTCCGGTGATGGTACCGAATTGGAGATAGAACTTGAAGGTGATGAAAATGAAGAAAGTGCAGACATGTTGGCTGCTTTCAAACCGGCAATGGAAATTGTAAAAAGACTTTCAGAAAACCCAATCCCTGTCACCGTTGAAACCCATGTTAAAAACCCTATCGAAAAAGTCTGGAAACAATGGACCTCTCCGGAAGATATCACGAAATGGAATAATGCCTCGCCCGACTGGCATTCCCCCAAAGCAGAAAATGACCTGAGGACAGGTGGTAATTTTAATTACAGGATGGAGGCTAAAGATGGCAGTTTTGGCTTTGATTTTGAAGGCAAATACACAGAAGTCGTTGATCAAAAAACCATCAAATTCAATATGACCGATGGGAGAAAAGTTGACATTGCCTTCACACCGAAAGATAGTGGGGTGACAATCAAACAGACATTTGATGCTGAAGAAGAAAATACACTTGATTTACAAAAAGGAGGCTGGCAGGCTATTATGGACAATTTTAAGAAGTATTCTGAAGGTTAAGAGGTTACGATGTTAGAAGGTTAGAAGGATGGAAAAAGTGTATTCAGGTTTATAAAGAATAAGGTTATCACAGAGTAACACAGAGAAAAACTCAGAGTTACACAGAGCAATTTAAATAAAACTCTGTGCAACTCTGTGGTTAAGAAAGTTTCTATAACTTTGTCAAGTAACTTAATAAATAACTCAACTTGGACGAAAATACATTAAAACTCATCGCAGCCCAACTCCGCAAACCAACTGGGCCAGACGGCATAGAGACAGGAGAAAGAATGAATGTGGGTAACCTTCTTATCAATCTGAATACGATCGAGTCAATGGATCTTCAGCCCGGAGATGAAGTGATGGAGATCGGAATGGGAAACGGACACTTTGTCAAAAATATCCTGGATGTAAATGATTCAATCACTTATACAGGATATGATTTTTCACCAGATATGATCTTCGAAGCCAAACTGCGGAACGAAAAATATATTACAGAAGGCCGGGCATCATTTATTTTGGGTGACGTTGCCACCATGCCTTTTCGCGATAATTCCTTTAATAAAATACTGACCATCAATACGATCTATTTTTGGTATGATCCCGAAAAAGTTTTGGCAGAGATCTGTAGAATTCTAAAACCCGGCGGCAAAACATATATTGCCATCAGGCCCAGATCGTCGATGCAACTTTATCCTTTTGTGAAATATGGATTTAATATGTTTTCAAAAGAGGAATTAAGTGATCTTTTATCTGCCAACAATTTTGCAGTATTAGAGGTTATTGAGAAAGAGGAACCTTCACAGGATCGTTTTGGAACGGAAATGGTTGTGGAAACTCTGATAGTAATTGGACAAAAGAATTCAAATGAAATTTAATACCGTTATTCCCGGTCAATTAAAATCCTATTTTAATACCGAATTAAATAATTATGAAATCAATTATAATTCCGGCGATTTAATAAAGGCATGGTATCATCTGGAACGTGCCCATGTCATCGGACAGTCCTACCCTATCGAACATACTTATGTTCATTGGAAAATGTTGCAGTTTGGTTTCAGGATAAAAAGTACGAAAGAAATAATCGGACAGATCCCCCGCCTATTAATTGGGGGAGTAAAGTCATTTGTCGGGAAAATACCGATAGGAAATACCGGTGGAGCAGATGTGCCTGCACTAAAACCTATGCCGATCCAGGAAGATATATTAAAGATGTTTAGTGAAAATCGTAGATGATTTACATGAGATTATGAAGGTAGATGGGAGATTCCATGCTTTATTGAGATATGTCCCGCTTTGGAGGGGGTAGGGGGTGGACTCATTAAACATGTATAATTTATTTTTTCATTTATCATTTTTCGTTTTCATCCAGATATATTTATGCAAAGTAAAACTTTGCAAACACTCCGACGTAAGCACAGCCTACGCCGAACACAAACCAACTTTATTATTACTAAATATGAATATTAACGTAAGTTGAGCGTAGGCTCTGCCTACGTTCGAGTGTCATCAAAATTCCATTTTGAATCAAAGTATATTTTATTTTTTCATAACTTTGGTTACCATTTAGATTTGGAAAAAAAGCTTACCATATTAAAAAACTATTGCAGATAATGTACATACCTAAATTTTATCTCGAAGAAGACCTTACCAGCATCCTATTCTTTATGAAAAGGTATTCTTTCGCAACCATCATTACCTCTCAGCATAACACTCCCACTGCCACCCATCTTCCTTTTTTAATTTCCAAACGGGGCGAAGACATTATCCTTACATCTCATTTTGCACGAGCCAATAAACATTGGGAAGACATCGAAAAAACTGAAATCCTCGTGATCTTTTCTGAACCCCACGCTTATATCTCTCCCTCCCATTATGAAAAAGAATTAAATGTACCCACCTGGAATTATATAGCCGTACATGCATATGGTAAGGGGGAAATAATCTCAGATACTGCCAAAACTTTCGAAGTCCTTGAAAACACCATTGACAATTATGAAATAGCTTATCGTCATCAATGGGACAATCTTCCAGACGATTACAAACTGAAAATGTCCAAAGGCATTGTCCCCTTTGAGATTATAGTCACCGATCTCCAGGCAAAGAAAAAATTAAGTCAAAATAAAACGGAACTGGAGCAACATAACATTGTGGAATCTCTTTCAAAGAGTGAGGAAAGTGGAGAGCGGGAGATAGCTGAGTATATGAGGAAATTGAAAGTTGAGAATTGATATTTCTCATGGAATTGGAAATGGTTAATATGGGTGATAAGTGATGATAATGATAGATCGGAACCTTCTTCTAATTCTAATTGACAATGCTAAATGGACAATACAATAGTAAACCGGTAAAGTGGTTATTAATTGAAACATTAATCTTATAAATAATTAATCTATGGAAGGATTACCTCTATATATCGGTTTAACATTTGCTTTAACAACCTTGCTAAGTGTTTTATTATTTTATTTTGCAACTCAGAAGTCAACTTTAGTGCTATTTATAATTACACTTTGGCTTATCCTCCAGGGTGCTATTGGACTCAGTGGGTTTTACACAAAAACTGACATTATACCTCCCAGATTTGTTTTATTAGTCTTACCACCTTTAGTTTCGATAATTCTGCTTTTTATGACAAAACGTGGCATGCGTTTCATACAAAACATAGATGTTAAAACACTTACGATCTTGCATGTGGTTAGAATCCCAGTAGAAATAGTACTTTATTGGTTATATGTGGAGAAGGCTGTGCCGGAATTGATGACTTTTGAAGGAAGGAATTTTGATATATTATCAGGAATAAGTGCACCATTCATATATTATTTTGGTTTTGTAAAAAGACTTTTATCTAATAAAATAATATTATTATGGAATTTCATTTGCTTAGGCTTGTTAATAAATATTGTTATAAATGCTGTATTGTCAACACCATTTCAATTTCAAATGTTTGCTTTTAACCAACCCAATGTTGCTGTTTTATATTTTCCATTTATTTGGCTGCCGAGTTGTATAGTTCCTATAGTATTATTTTCACATCTGATCGCTATCAAAAAGTTGTATAGCAAATAAAAAAAGCATATTTATTTTAGTAATCTTTAATTGAGAATGAAGTTTGAATATGCCTAATGAT
>JAYUWT010000324.1:0-3939 GCA_043753405.1 Saprospiraceae bacterium
AAATCAATTTTGCAGATGTCATGCAGGCGATCTTTCCAATGGGTTCCATGACAGGAGCTCCTAAACTTAGTGCGTTGCAACTCATAGATGAACTGGAACCTTATCAGCGTGGATTATTTTCAGGCACTGTCGGATACATAGACCCTCAAGGCAATTGGGATTTCAATGTCGTGATCCGTTCTATCATATATGACGATGTCAATCATCTTGCATCCATATCCGCCGGTGGCGCCATTACTGCCTTGTCTGACCCGGAAGAGGAATATGAGGAGAGCCTGCTCAAGATGGAAAGCATGACAGGAATGATGAGGGATGAGTGATGAGTGAAAATTACTGGTGAAGAGATGTGAAATTATTTTTATTCTGACTTATTCGATATAGGCAATAGGCAATTTTTCTAATTTTTGACTTCTAATATAAATCTCCCCCTATCCCACTCCAGAAGGGGAAATCCTCCGGAGCTGCCTTCTCACATCTTAACCTTCTAACTTTCTACCCTTTTCTAGCGTCTAGTATCTAGAGTCTAGCATCTGATTCCAAATAAAACACTACTTTTGCCCTCTAAAATTTAAAGCAATGTGTGGTATATTAGGAATATTTGACCTGAAACAAACAGCAGATGAATTGAGGCCTCTGGCTCTGCAGATGTCAAAGAAACAAAGACACAGAGGACCGGACTGGTCAGGTATCTTCGTGAGCAACAATGCGATATTGGCGCATGAAAGATTGTCGATCGTGGATCCTACCTCAGGAAAACAACCACTCTTCAGCAATGACGGAGTGCTTGCCCTTGCTGTAAATGGAGAGATCTATAACCACAAAGCTTTAAAGAAAAATCTTAAAAATCCATATCAATTCCAGACAGAGTCTGACTGTGAGGTCATTCTGGCACTATATCAGGAAAAGGGAATAGATTTTATTGAAGACCTGAACGGTATATTTGCTTTTGCATTGTATGACCATGCGAACGACTCTTACTTCATCGCAAGGGACCATATGGGCATCATTCCGTTGTACATGGGGTGGGACAAACATGGTAACTTTTATGTTTCTTCCGAACTGAAGACTCTCAGCGGAGTTTGCAACAAAATTCAGGAATTTTTACCCGGACACTACTTGCATTCCAAAGACGGGGAAATGAAAAAATGGTATGAGAGGGAATGGAAAGATTTTGATGCGGTCAAAGACAATGAAAGCAATATACATGATCTGAAAGTTGCCCTGGAAGAAGCCGTACACCGCCAACTTATGTCTGACGTACCTTATGGTGTATTGTTATCAGGAGGACTTGATTCCAGTATAATCAGCGCTATAGCTAAGAAATATTCCGGTCGCAGGATAGAATCTGAAGACTTGAAAGATGCCTGGTGGCCGCAGTTGCACAGTTTTGCAGTTGGCCTTAAGGAGTCACCCGATCTTATAGCTGCCAGGAAAGTAGCTGAACACATAGGCACGATCCATCATGAGGTCAACTTTACCATACAGGAAGGATTGGATGCATTATCTGATGTCATTTATCATATAGAAACTTACGATGTTACAACCATCAGGGCATCAACACCGATGTATCTGCTTGCCAGGGTCATCAAGTCCATGGGTATCAAGATGGTCCTTTCCGGTGAAGGTGCCGATGAGATCTTCGGAGGTTATTTATATTTCCACAAAGCACCTGACGCAAGAGCATTTCATGAAGAGACCGTCAGAAAACTCGGAAAACTGCATCTGTATGACTGTCTGCGTGCCAATAAATCCCTCGCCGCATGGGGCGTAGAAGGACGCGTTCCTTTCCTGGACAAAGAATTTATGGACGTGGCCATGAATATCAATCCATCTGATAAAATGGCGGGCAATGGCAAGATGGAAAAACATATCCTGCGTAAAGCTTTTGAAGACTATCTTCCGGCAGAAGTTGCCTGGAGACAAAAAGAACAATTCTCCGATGGTGTAGGATATAGTTGGATAGATACGCTCAAAGAAATGACCTCAACTCAGGTTTCTGATGAACAGTTGAAAAATGCTGCTCACCGTTTCCCCATCAATACTCCGCGATCCAAGGAAGAATATTACTACCGATCCTTGTTTGCCGAGCATTTCCCGGGCAATGAGGAAGCAGCTTGTGTTCCATCTGAACCATCAGTCGCCTGTAGTACTGCCATTGCTTTGGAATGGGATGCTGCCTGGAAGGGTATGTCTGATCCAAGTGGAAGGGCGGTGAAAAGTGTGCACGAGCAAGGGTATAAATAGAAAGGTTGAATGTTGAATTCGCAGCGAAGCGGAGTCCCGCGCTACAACTGCAACGAAAAAGGATTATGCAGATGTTATGGGGGATTGAATGAGAAATGGTGGTTATGTATATTATTAATCGCTTGTTAATTGTTAGTTGCTAATGGTTATTATCCGTTATCAGTTGTCAATTAATATGTATCATTTTTACTGTTTGTATGCTTTTTCCTGATGTGATTCTAAGGAAATAAATTCCTGACTTGAGATCCTGGTATTGCAGTTTTATTTCATTTATTCCGCTTGATAATCTGACATATCCATGTTCCCGGACAATCTTGCCATGCGCATCCTGCAAGTCTAATGAAGATTCACAATCTCTCGGAGATTCTATCTGCACAGTTGCCAGGCTAAAAAATGGATTTGGATGTACGCTAACCTTTAAAAGGGGATCTTCAATTTTATTAATGTCTAAAGCATCAGCCAGGTTGTAAATAACTATTCTTCCTTTTGTTCCGTTAACGCCTGCGAGGTATTTATCAGTTAATGTAAGCATTCCACCGGTAGGTAGTATTTGTAATAATTCCCCGTTATTTCGCTTAAAAATAAAGGTGGAATCTTCTGATGAGACGAAGGCATATTTATCATTCAGAACAGGAGGAAATCTCAATGCTTTATCACAATCATTTGACCACAACGAATTGCCATTTTTAGGATTATAAACTTCGAGAATTCCTCTATTTACTACATACAGAGTCTCTTTGTCAAGAGCAGGATTTGCAATATTATTATCACTTAATGACCATATTTCCTCATATGTATTCAGGTCCAATACATGCATACTTCCATATGTGGTCAATATGAGCAGTTGGTTTACTGTATCGATAATTGTCCAGGAATCCATCGAACTGTTTGTCGGTACATTAAGTTTTTTCTCTTTTATAAGATCTCCATTTTTTATATCTCTGACAAATAAAGACTGATCTATAAAAGCATAGATTCTATCCTTAAATAAAGCCGGTGACCAACTCGAACTCTGTGGAGCATCTTTACCCCATATTAATGAACCGTCATCGGCATTCAATGCATATAAACCTCCATAAAGTCCTCCATTGTAAAATACTTTATCATCATAGATCACCGGATTAAGATAATTGTCAAATTGGGATTCAAATGGTGTATTCCAGACTTCCTGTCCGGAATCCGGGTCCAAACAAGCCACTCTTGTGGTATCATCAGGAGATAAGGCCACTATTTGAACAAAAAGTTTGCCATATCCATAACCGGGAGATCCCATTTCTCCAAGCATTCCATATTCATTGGCCCATTTTTGATTTCCTGTCATTAAATCATAACATCGCAGTGCGTGGTCATTCAGGAAAAAATATCCTTCATTATAATATAAAAGATCATTAATGATTAAAGCCTTTTTAACATCATATCCAATAGGGATTGGAAACTCCCACTGTTTTCTCATTATTGGACCCAATTCACTTCCCGGATTATAACCTGTCTGTGTATAGCCACATCCTGCATTGGCCCAATTGTCCGGCGCTTCCTTAATAAAATCAACGCGAATAGTCAAAATTTGTCCCCAATTGCCTGCAAGATCCTTTGCTCTGAAATGTAAATCATAATCATCACCTTTTAGATCG
The DNA here is from genome assembly GCA_043753405.1 of Saprospiraceae bacterium. Taxonomy (GTDB): domain Bacteria; phylum Bacteroidota; class Bacteroidia; order Chitinophagales; family Saprospiraceae; genus Parvibacillus. The sequence goes on from JAYUWT010000324.1 coordinate 3,876, forward strand.
TAAGAAGGAAGGCTCAACTCAAAAGTTTTTTCCTGAATGACCACGCACTGCGATGTTATGATTT
>JAYUWT010000325.1:0-3924 GCA_043753405.1 Saprospiraceae bacterium
TCATTGTGAGTTTCCCTGACATAGTTGAGTTTAATAGGGAGTTTTGAAAGGGAATCTTCCTCAAATTGGGTGAGATAGCCATATCGTTCCATTTTGGTCAGAACTGTATTCCTGCGTTTTTTCGCCAGATCAAGGTTATTCAGCGGATTGTATTTCGTCGTTGCTTTCAACATGCCAACAAGCGTTGCAGCATCTTCAGTTTTAAGATTTTTTGTTGTGCTGCTGAAATATTGTTTTGCTGCTACATCAATCCCGAATACATTCCCTCCGAATGATACAGTATTGAAATATAAAGTGAGTAATTCTTCTTTGGTGTACATATTTTCAAGCCTCTGTGCTATCACGATCTCACGTACCTTATTGATCAAAGTTGTACCCCTCCAGTAGGATCTTCTTTTGAATAAGTTTTTAGCAAGCTGTTGACTGATCGTGCTTCCTCCTCCGGAGGCAGATTCCTTCAAAAGTATAGTTCGCCACAATACACGAGCCCATGATTTCCAGTCGATGCCATTGTGTTCATAATATCTGATATCCTCAGTAGCGATAAGTGCTTGTACAAGGTTGGTAGGAAGGCTGTCAAACGTAGTGTTCGTCCTATTTTCGATAAAATATCTACCTAATAGAGTTTTACCATCATCTGCGAATAATTCAGTGCCTTCAGGATTATTGATCTTTCTTAATTCCTTATTGGATGGCATACCCCCGAAAACACCCACCCTTGCTGCAAGGATCAACAAAAAAATAGCCAGAAACACTGTCAAAAAAATGCTTAAAAATCCTTTGACAAGAATATTTAATACAGGTCTTTTCTTTAGATAAGCATTTGCAATACCTATTCTTCTCAGGGCCCTTGACAGTAACAATTTAAATTTTGAAAAATATATATTTTCTGACATCTATTTGTTCGAAATATGTATAAAATGAGGATGGTAAATCCATTAAATAAAACGTAAATATAAGCAGCTTATTGAAAGTACAGAAAAAGAAATACACAGCGTTTTTAATAAAAAAAACCGTGTTTCAGAATTCAAATGAAAACTAAAACACGGTAACATTATTCTAAATAAATCAAACAGCATTTTTCATCAGGAAAATACCGGACTTATTGTTTGTAGATTCAGGCTTTAGCCTCGTCATCAGAAGGAACTTCTTCCTCTGATCCTGCATCAGTTGTATCTGAAGAAGCTATTTCTTCATCTGTTGATACAACTCCTTCCAAAGTTGCTTCTACATCTTCAGAAGATACCTCATCTTCCTTACCTGTTGCAGCTACTTCCTCTTCAGCTTTAGCTTTTTTAGGGGCTTTAGGCTTTTTAATTTCTTCATTATCTGAAGACGCCTCAGCAACTTTCTCTTCGGCAGTCTTTGCAGCTGCTTCCACCTTAGTTTCTGTTGCTACTTCTTTCGCTTCAACTAATGCATCAGCCGGGGATTCAGAAACTTCTTCTTTTGCATCTTCAACTTTGTCAGTAGGTGCTTCATTAACTGTTTCTTTTACTTCCTTAGCTTTATCAGCAGATGCTTCAGTAACTGTTTCTTTTACTTCCTTAGCTTTATCAGTAGATGCTTCAGTAACTTCTTCTTTAGCTACTACGGTTTTACTGGTGCTTTCTTTTGATGCTTCTTTTCCTGCCAATTTAGCTTTAGCGTCAGAAGCAGCTTTTTCACCTGCTTCATCGAATTGTTGTTTAAGTTGAGAGAAAGCATCAATATCACCTAAAGTAGTCCTTTCAATCTTAGATTGTTGGCTTTTGATAGCTGTTCTTGATTCAGTTTCAGCAGTATCTTTTTCCCGACGGATTAGATTATCAGCTTCTTTTTTGATGTCTTCAAGATATCTTTGGTGAGATACCAGTATCCGTTTATCATCTCTGTTGAATTCTATTACTTTTACAGTCAATATTTCCTCTAATTCAGCTGTAGATCCATCTTCTTTCTTAAGATGTTTTATTGGAGCAAATGCTTCCAGGCCATATGGCAATTGCACTGTTGCACCTTTATCATCCCTTCTGATGATGGTAGCCTCGTGGTATGAACCAATAGGGAACACAGATTCAAAAGCATCCCATGGATTCTCTTCAATTTGCTTGTGGCCTAAAGATAATTTCCTGTTGTCTTTATCAATCTCCAGAATCACTATTTCGATATTCTCACCTACTTTAGTAAATTCAGACGGATGAGAGAATCTCTTCGTCCAAGAAAGATCAGAGATGTGGACCATTCCACCTATTCCGTTATTGATCTCAACAAAAACTCCATAAGGAGTAAGGTTTTTAACAACGCCGGTATGACGGCTGTTCACAGGATAGTTAGCTTCGATATCACTCCAAGGATCTTCCTGAAGTTGTTTTAGACTTAATGACATTTTACGGTCATCTCTGTCTATGGTTACCACTTTAGCTTCATATTCCTGATCAAGTTTGAAGAATTCCCTTGCAGCCACCGGTTGGTTGCTCCATGAAACTTCTGATACGTGGATAAGTCCTTCAACTCCCGGGCTTACTTCAAGGAAAGCACCATAGTCTTCAACATTCACGATCTTACCTTTCACAGTAGAACCCTCAGAAATATCCATTGCAAGAACTTCCCAAGGGTGAGGCGTTAACTGCTTAAGACCCAAAGAGATACGCTTTTTATTCTCATCAAAGTCAAGAACCACTACATTGATCTTATCGTTCATCTGCAATACTTCATCAGGGTGGTTGATCCTACCCCAGGAGATATCAGTTATATATAGCAGACCATCTACGCCACCAAGGTCCATAAATGCACCAAAGTCTGTAATGTTTTTTACTACACCTTCCAAAACCTGTCCTTTTTCAAGACCAGCGATGATGTGTTCTCTTTGTTCTGCAATATCACTTTCGATAAGGGCTTTATGCGATACAACTGCGTTTTTAATCGTTTCATTGATCTTAACAACTTTGAACTCCATAGTCTTTCCTACATACGCATCGTAATCAATGATAGGTTTGATATCTATTTGTGAACCCGGTAAGAATGTTTCAAGGCCATAAGCATCCACTATAAGACCACCTTTGGTCTTAGAGATGACTGTACCTTTGATGATCGTACCGTTATTGAATGAATCCACGATAGTATCCCAGGCAATAAGCAGCTTAGCTTTTTTGCGTGAAAGGACCAATTGGCCTCTTGCATCTTCCTGGCTTTCTACATATACATCTACATAATCACCTACTTTAAGGTCCTGGATATCCCGGAATTCTGAAAGGGAAATAATACCATCTGATTTATAATTAATATCCAACACAACGTCACCGCCGCTGATCACTTTCACTATCCCTTTGACAATTTCGTTGTCTTTAATAGAGGTTAAAGTATTTTCATACTCCTCAAGATATTTTTTAGTTACTTCAGCTTCATATTCTACATGGTTTCGTTTGTTGATCGTCCAATCAAAGTCATCATGAGCAGTCTTAGGTGCCTTACCGTTAGTGGTATTTTCCTCAGAAGTGCGTGTGGTTTGGGTTTCATCAGTCGCAACGACTTCCTTAGTTGGTGTCTCTTCAGTCGCAACGACTTCCTTAGTTGGTGTCTCTTCGGTTGCAACGACTTCCTGAGTTGATGTTTCTTCTGTTACAACATCTTCCTGAGATGGAGTTTCTTCGGTTACAACATCTTCCTGAGTTGATGTTTCTTCGTTTACAACTTCTTCCTGATTGGATGTTTCTTCGTTTACAACTTCTTCCTGATTGGGTGTTTCTTTGTTTACAACTTCTTCCTGATTAGGTGTTTCTTCTATTGTAACATTTTTTTGAGTGGGTGTCTCATCAGTCGCAACGACTTCCTGAGTTGGTGTCTCTTCAGCTGAAGCGACTTCCTGAGATTGGTTTTCATCAATCAGATTCTCATTTTCTGGCATGGAATCTTGGTTTTTAGAGGTTAATTAATATTTTTAGCGGG
>JAYUWT010000326.1:0-3918 GCA_043753405.1 Saprospiraceae bacterium
CTCCAATTCTTCCCTGACCTGGTCCGCAATGGACATTTACATATCCTGGATACACCTTTATTCCGCGTAAGAGATAAGAAAACAACCATATATTGTTATTCTGAAAGGGAAAAGCAAGAAGCCATAGAAAAACTCCGAGGCAAACCTGAAATAACGCGGTTTAAGGGATTAGGTGAAATTTCACCGGATGAATTTGAAGGATTTATTGGTGAAAAAATGAGACTTGACCCGGTGGTAATTAAAGAACATACTGATATTGATAAAATCCTTGAATATTATATGGGTAAAAATACACCCGACAGACAAATTTTTATTATCGACAATTTAAGGCTCGAAAAAGATAATCCAATATAAAACCATATTATTCAGGCATCTTATAAAATACTACTTAGAGCAAAAATAGTTTACTTTTCGAGAATATTGTGTAGTTTTACTGCTTCTATTTTATAACAGATCTATAAATGAACCACTTATGATCAAAAAATATTTGATACTTAGTATATTCTTATTAACATGCTGCTATTCATATGCAGATATTAAAATATATGTGGATCCTGCGACCATCGCTTCAGGACAAAATGGTAAAGTTTTTATTAAAGTGGATGGATTTCAAAAAGTATCCAGTTTTCAGCTTAACATAACATGGGATGTAACAAAATTGACCTTTGTGGAGGTTGGTGATTATAGCGCTCTGGATTTAAATCCTGATGCCGATTTTACAGCTTTTCCTACAGGTAAATTGAGGGCATTATGGGCACATCCGTCATCAGACGAAGCAAGTTTAGCAAACGGTACGACCATATTCTCTATTACATTTAGCGGAATATGTGGAAGTCAATCCTTAATAAATATCCTGGATGACGGTTTTTTTACTGTTCAATTCAATGATACGAATGGTGATGAAATTCCACATACTGTCATGCCGGGAACAGTAACTGTGACAGGAAATCCATGCGGAGGTGCTCAAACAGTCTTAAGTGCTAATACCAAAGATGCTCAGTCAGGCGACAAGACATGTGTAAGTATTGTTGCGGGAACAGGCTTTACTGGTATAACAGGCTTAACAGCAGATATCAATGTATCAAGTGGTTGTGCTGCATTCAATGAAGTTACAAATTTTAATCCTAACCTTGCAGGGCTTGGAGCCGGTAGTTTTAATATCAGTCAGGCTTCCAGCGGAGTAATAAAATTAACATGGTCTTCTGCCTCACCAATATCTGCAGGGGCAGGAACAATACTTTTTGATATTTGCTACACAGCCAATGGTTCGTGTTGTGAAACTACAGTACCGATTACTTTTTCGAATGTTACTTTTACAGTTCAAGGTGGTGGTACAAACAATCTTGCCGGAAATGGCGGCTTAAATATTAAATGTGGAACTATTCCCGATTGTGATGTGCAAGGTTTGGCTTTGATAGCTTCTGACCATTGTGCCTTACCCAATGATGTTATAACAATGAACTTTACAGTTCAGGATTTTACAGGAATTGCTGCTATGCAGTTTAGTATTGATTGGGATCAGACTTGTTTGCAATTAGAGACAGATGGTATAGTAATTCCTTCCCCCAACCCGATTACAGGTTTAACTACAGGTAAATTCAATGACTTAGGCAATGGTTGTATGATCGTGTTGTGGGATGAAGCAACAGGCGGAAGTGTAACATTACCGGATGGTACGATTGCTTTTTCATTGAAATTCAAAGTGGTTGGAACCTTAGGAACTGACTGTATGGTCAATATAGGCAGTAAATGCCTGTCAAGTGGAATGGAATTTTTAAACATCGAAGGAAATACAATTCCAATATCAGTTTGTTCTGGTGATGTCGAAATTAAATCCTGTAACCAGGAACTAGCTATTGTCGATGTTAATGTTAGTAATTCAGCTTGTGCTGAACCTTGCAATGGGGCAATAGCATTTACCGTGGTAGGCGGGGTCAACCCAACCATCGCATGGAGCCAGGGCGGTTTGAGCGGCAGCTCAGTAACTGGATTATGCGCTGGAAGTTATACAGTAACAGTTACCTCCGGAGCTTCAACAGTTTCAAAGACTTATACTATCACAGCACCGGCTGTCATTAATATATCTACATCCACAGTTACACCTTCTACTAATGGTTCTAATGGGGCTATTGATATTTCTGTATCAGGAGGTACCGGAACCTTCACTTATGTGTGGAGTACCAATCCGGTGGTTACAACCCAGGACTTAAGTAGTTTAGCTGTCGGAACATACACTGTCACTGTTACTGATTCAGGCAATGGTTGTAGTAAGACACATGTAGTTTCGGTTACTGATGGATCAGGCACATTCGATGCAAATATAGTTCCACTCAAATTTGGTCAATTTGATCTTTCATGCAGTGATGCCTGTGATGGTCAGTTAACAGCGGTTGTTTCAGGTGGAGCAGCACCTTTTACTTATCTTTGGAGTGCTGCAAACCAAAATACTCAGACAGCCATTAATGTCTGTGCAGGTACCTATACGGTGACCATCACTGACAATACTAATAAGACAATTACCAAGACATATACGGTACTGGCTCCTCAGGCTATTCTGATCGATTTTGATATCATCTATCCTACTGATGATGTAGCTACTGATGGTAGTATTGAAGCAAATCCATTAGGAGGTAATGCCCCTTTTATTTATAGTTGGACGGGGGCAGTCGTTTCTTCGTTGAAAGAACTGACCAATGTCGGAGTAGGATTATATACTGTTTCGGTTACTGATGCCAGTGGGTGCTCGGCCACAGCCACAGAACCTCTTACTCCTGGAGGTAAAGGTTGTTACCAGGGCATAGGTGCGATCACACCAAATGGTGATGGAAAAAATGATAAATTACTTATCACTTGCGCTTCCGCTGTTGTCAATAGATTTACTGTCTTTAACCGTTGGGGTGAAAAAGTTTTCGATCAGGCCAGTTACAAAAATACATGGGAAGGAACGAACAACCAGGATGAAATCTTACCTGATGGCGGATATTACTGGGTATTGGAAGTCAAGGAATCAAACGGTGGAACAGAAATATTTAGAGGTTCAGTATCTATTATCAGGACCTTGAGATAATTTACATGTTATTAAAAATATAATGAATTAATTTTAACGTCTTAGGATCATGCAAAGAATTTTTACTTTAATAGTCGCTTGTTTTATTTTGAATCAAGTCAATGCTCAGGAGCAAGGCATATACAGGCATTATACGATTTATCCAACATTGATTAATCCCGGTGCTACCGGAATCAAAACAGGACAACATGAATTTATTGCTAATTTAGTAAATGCCTGGTCGGGGGCACCCGGTACTCCGGTCAATTATACTTTTGGTTATAGTGGAAGTTTTGGTAAAAGTGTAGGACTAGGCCTTCAGCTTATGAATGAGACAAATGCTGCTATCAGTCGTTTCAAAGCTGCGATTAATTACGCTTATAAAATTCAATTTGAAAATGCAATATTTTCAGTAGGATTGTCTACTGAATATCAGCAAAAAAGATTAAGGAACGGAATCTTGACCGACCCTTCGATCGACCCTACTGATGCATATCTTTTGGCAGCCAATGACGGAGTAAAATATTTTGATTTTGGCCTGGGGATCCATGCTAAGATCAATGAATCGCTTACATTTGGGGTTGCATTGCCCAATATGGTGCATGCATATATTTCTAAACCCGAGATTGCTTCTACTGAAGATCAGAAATATCTTGGCAATTTTGTAGGATATCTGTCAAACAGGTTCAAAATAAGCGATTTTGACTTTGATCTTGAACCGGGATTAGCTATAAGAAAAGTCTCTGCCGGTGACGGTGGCGCTCCATTATTGGGAGATTTAAACCTAACCGGATATTTTCTGGATGATAAACTTACAGGTGGTATTTCATATCATTTTGGTGCTGATCAATCAGGAGGTGGAGTTTTATTAG
>JAYUWT010000327.1:0-3915 GCA_043753405.1 Saprospiraceae bacterium
TTAATATATGCTTATTTATAAATCGTTAGTATTCAGTTTTTTAAAATATTCGTATTTTGTTTGTCTATGATAATCAATGTTTTGTGATTTGAAAAATAATATTATCTTTGCAGAATAATATTCTTAAAGCAAAATAATTATTCAATGAAAAAGCAATTCGTAAAATCTAAGTCAGTCGTTAAAGTAACTTTTAATCCAGCTGCAGAAGTTGTAAATGGTGGTAAAGAAGTTATCCTTTTAGGTGATTTCAATAATTGGAATCCTGAATTGGGCCTTAACCTTAAAAAACAAAAAGATGGTTCATTCAAGGGTATCCTTGAATTGGAAACCGGTAATGAATTTCAATTTAAATACCTTATCGATGGTATGAATTGGATCAATGACACTGAAGCTGATGCTTTCGTAGCAAGCCCTTATGGTGCAGAAAATTCTATAGTTTCTACAATTGCATAATTTGCAATAGAATTTATTTGACAATACTAAGCCGCTTTTTAAGCGGCTTTTTTATTGCTCTTTTTCCCGATATAGTATTATATTTAGCATGATTTTATAAAGATTGAATCAATACCTCATTGCATTGTACATTGAATCAATCTTTTATTACTGAAAGATTTCAGAATTTACAAATTGATTAAACAGCAAAATGAAATCTTAAATTACACTAATTATAATATGCATAGTACGGTCATCGCACATACTTTATTTACAGAATTTGATATCTATCTTTTCCGGACAGGTATCCATTATAAATTATTCAATTTGTTCGGAAGCCATCTCATGGAGGTGAATGGGCAGGAAGGTTGTTATTTTGCCGTATGGGCACCAAGTGCCACCAATGTCTCCATAATGGGAGATTTTAACCATTGGCGTTCATCACAATACAAACTTAATCCACGTTGGGATAACAGTGGCATATGGGAAGGTTTTATTCCCGGAGTGAAACATGGTGCGGTCTATAAATATAATATCACTGGCCCAACAGGAGTCGTATTTGAAAAAGGAGATCCATATGCGTTTATGTGGGAGATACCTCCACAGACCGGCAGTATAGTTTGGGATATTTCCAGTTTCCAATGGCAGGACCACGACTGGCTTGAAAAACGCAAACATCTGAGTAAGGTTAATGAAGCGATGTCCGTATATGAAGTCCATATCGGTTCATGGAAGAAACCTGAAAGAAAGGAAGGCAGCTTTCTCACATATACCCAACTAAAAGAACAATTAGTTCCATACGTGAAGGAAATGGGTTTTACGCATGTGGAATTAATGCCCGTCATGGAACACCCCTATTATCCTTCCTGGGGTTATCAGATCATAGGTTTTTTTGCAACATCTTCCAGGTTTGGAACTCCACAGGAGTTTATGGACCTTGTACAGGCTTTTCATAAGGCAGATATTGGAGTTATCTTTGATTGGGTCCCCAGCCATTTTCCCAATGACGGCCATTCATTGAGTTATTATGATGGTACCCATTTATATGAACATGGAGATCCTCAGAGAGGTTATCATCCCGATTGGAAAAGTCTCATTTTTGATTATGGAAAGAAAGAAGTCAAATCGTTTCTTATCAGCAATGCCCTCTTCTGGTGTGAAATGTTTCATGCAGATGGCTTGAGAGTAGATGCGGTGGCATCAATGATCCATCTGGATTATTCAAGAAATGAGGGAGAGTGGACACCCAATAAAGATGGCGGCAAGGAAAATCTGGAAGCCCTTGAATTTGTAAAAGAAATGAATACTGCTGTCCACGTATTTCATCCGGATATTCTAACTATAGCTGAGGAATCAACATCTTACCCATTTGTAACAAGATCGGTGCATGACGGAGGTTTGGGATTCGATCAGAAGTGGATGATGGGCTGGATGCACGATACATTAAAATATTTTGGACAAGACCCTATCCACAGAAAGTTTCACCATGATCAGATCACATTCAGCATGGTGTATGCTTTTTCCGAAAAATTCGTATTGCCTTTTTCTCATGACGAAGTAGTTCATGGCAAGGGAAGTTTGTTGACACGCATGCCCGGTGATGAATGGCAGAAATTTGCCAACCTAAGGTTAATGCTCGGTTATATGTATACTCATCCGGGAGCAAAACTACTTTTCATGGGTTGTGAATTTGGTCAAAGTTGGGAATGGAGTCACATTACCGGGTTAGAATGGCATCTTCTTCAATTTAACTATCATAAAAACATTCAATCCTTCGTCAAGAAATTAAATCATTTATTGACGGCAAATAAAGCATTGTACTTCCACTCATTTCATCCGGCAGGTTTCCAATGGTTAAGCTCAGATGACAGGGAAAATAGTGTACTGGTATATATGAGGAAAGGTGAACATGATGATGAACAATTAATAATCATTTTGAACCTAACTCCTGTGATCCGGGAAGATTATAGATTCGGGGTTTTAGATGCCGGCAAATGGAAAGAAATATTAAATAGTGACGATAAAATGTGGAGTGGCAGCGGTATAATAAATTCAAAAAGTATCAAAACTGAAAAAATTGTTTGCCATGATAGAGCAAATTCCCTAAAACTGACTCTGGCCCCTTTATCTATCATAATTTTAGCAGAGTTAAACAAAAGCAATAAGTATTAGGTTATTTAACCTTATCTACTAATGAATATGATATATGTTCTGTTCTGAATAAGAAGATATAATATCAGATAAATTCATATATCAAGAAATAGCAATATGTCTTTTAAAAATTATATATGTATTCATGGCCATTTTTATCAACCACCCAGAGAGAACGCATGGCTCGAAGAAATCCAGAATCAAATTTCAGCTGCTCCTTTTAATAACTGGAATGAAAGAATAAACTATGAGTGCTATGCTCCTAACAGAGCTGCCAGGATACTCAATCAACGTGGGCAGATAAAAGAGATTGTCAATAACTATGAAAACATAAGTTTTAATATCGGCCCCACCCTTATGTCCTGGCTTGAAGAAAACGATGTGCCTACATATCAAGATATTATTGAAGCTGATCGCAGAAGTGTCAAAACTCATGAAGGTCATGGTAATGCGATGGCCCAGATATACAGCCACCTGATAATGCCATTAGCTACACGTGAGGATAAGATTACTCAGGTAAAGTGGGGATTGTATGATTTCGAAAGCAGATTCGGTCGCAAGGCTGAAGGTATTTGGTTGTCTGAAACAGCCGTAGATACTGCTACGCTTGAAGTATTAAGTGAAGAAGGGGTATTGTATACTCTTCTGGCACCAAGACAGCTGGCCGGGATCAAAGCATTTAATGAAACCGTTTGGAGTCCTGTCAATGAATCCAATATAGATGCTACAAAGCCATATTTGATCAGATTGCCAAGTGGTAGAACCATTAGTGCATTCTTCTATGATGGAAATATTTCTCAGAAAGTTGCTTTTGAAGGTATCTTGAAGGATGGAAAAGTATTTGCAGATACAATTATTAAAGCTGCTTCCTACTCACGACCGGATGCTTTAACCAATATTGCTACTGATGGTGAATCTTATGGCCATCATCACCGGTTTGGAGAAATGGCTCTGGCATCGTGCATCCAATTCATAAAGCGTGATGAGACTTGTGAACTGACCAATTATGGACATTATCTGGCCATGTTTCCACCGGAATTCGAAGCCCGGATTCATGAAAATAGCAGCTGGAGTTGTTATCATGGAGTTGAAAGATGGCGTGCTGATTGCGGATGTAATTCAGATGGTAATCCGACCTGGAATCAACAATACAGAAAACCGTTGCGTGATAGTTTGAATTGGCTGAGGGAAGAAATATCTAAAGTTTTCATGACTGAAGGACTCAAATTATTTGTCGACCCAATAACTGCCAAATATGAGTATATCAAAGTAATCCTGAACAGGGATGAAATATTCGTAAAGAATTTTATTTCCGGTCATCTTAAAATTCAG
>JAYUWT010000328.1:0-3908 GCA_043753405.1 Saprospiraceae bacterium
TATTGAATATCAAATGGTTATGTGCTTTGGCAGTGCTTGAAATATTGTCTTTTGCGCGTTTTGTGTTAGTATTTGTTTTTTCACTGCAATGTGGGTTAATAAATGCAATTAATAGTTTTCTTTATGCAGTGACTTAAGCTCAAAAAGGATGATCGGAGCATTTACTCCTGATGTTACAATCAAGGTTGATTTTGCTTTGATATCCATTTTAATGCTATTCCACACTGTATGTCGTAGGCTGAAGTTTTGTGGAGCAACCGTAAATTTCAAACCTTTATTGCCCATTAAAATCAATCCTTTGTTAGCATCTTGGCTTCCTAATTGAACCATTTGGTATGTATCATTTCCAAATAGAAGTATGTCTAAATTGGAATCACTATCGATATCCGTAGTAAGAATTGAGTTAATAGTACTCCATTGCGCAGCTAAAGGTAAATCATGAGCAATAAATTCATTTTTTGCATTTTGCTCAAAGGTCATTGATTTTAATGTACTTATAGATAAATGCACTGCATCTTCTAGCACGGCTGGAGGCAAGACCTCGTTAAAGGATGCTTGAGCATAGGAGTGATAAGAGATAAACTTTTTTTTGAGAAAAACCAACTGTGAAAGCAAATCATCTTTATCTGCTATTAGATATTCCTTCCCAGCTTCAAAATAGGTCACCAAAGGCTCGATGGATCCATTCTGATCAAAATCTTTGGCATATAATTGAATAGGTTCAATTATAGAGGCATTTAATTGAGTATTTAACCCGTAGTTTCCAGCGATAATATCCTGATCTCCATCCCCATCCAGGTCTTCTATATTAATTGTATTCCACCAGCCACTCAGCACTGACAACACTTGACATTTATTTTTGGAAAAGCTGCCTTTTACATTATAAAAGATAGAAATTGGCATCCAATGTCCTGCTATAATTAAATCAACATACCCATCCTGATTCATATCCTTCCATTTAGTGTCTGTAATAATTTGAGCTGGAAGTAAAAAAGAATCAAGGCCGTGTTGTTTTGATGAAAAATTGCCTTTGCCATCATTGACTAAGAGATATGAGCTATCAGAAAATGGATACTTACCAGGTGTGACACCGCCACCGATAAATAAATCCAAATCGCCATCTCTATCGAAATCACCAGCTGCTACACTGCTGGTGTTTGTGAATAAATCAGGTAAACCTGTAGACACTTTAAAATTGGCCTTGCCATCATTTATTAATAAAAAATCGTTAAGCACCTCTCTATTTTGAAATTGTGCATAATTTCCAGTGGCTAAATAAGCATCCAGATCCCCATCCAGATCTACATCAAGAATTTCAACTTGATTAACGGATATATTTTTTGGAATAGCTTTAATTTGTTTTGGAATGAATCCACCCTTTCCATTTTGAATCAGAATAGTACAAACATTTCCGAGAACACCACCGATGAAGAGATCTTGGAGCCCATCGCCATTTAAATCACCTTTAGCTAAAGAAGGGCCTCTTTGAGAATACATCCTGTGGAGTAATGGCTGAATTTTGAAATCATTAAATTCAATATGTTTAGATGAATAATCTAATCTGGACTTCGATATTAAGAGGGATGGAGTCAAGAGTCGATTATCTGTAGGGTTGACTGCCGTGTCAGGGTCATACTGAATTGTGTTGGTCGTATCTGGGAATAATAGTGGACAATTTTGCTTTTTGCCATCTGGCCAGGTTATTTGTGCTTCGTACAATTTTTTTGGGGCATTGCCTAACCCAAATACTGCATTTGGCGGGACACTTGATTGAAATCCCCTGCTTGTCACTATAGATTTGGTTTGTATACTTGAATTCGGATGTTTCAACTCAATTTTTGCACCCATTGCATAAGGATTCTGGCCGCCACCTTTAAGTATGATCTTAATGAAATGAGCATTTCCTTGTTCCCTAGTTTGATTCTTATACAGTGAGGCTTTTGTATTGATGTTATTAATGACAATATCTTCATCGCCATCGTTGTCTAAGTCTGCGTAAGCTGCTCCATTGGATAAAGTTTCGTGATCAAATCCCCACTCCAATGATACATTCTTAAACCTGTTGTTTTTTTCATTCAAATACATAAAATTGTGTACTCGAATCGATGGCATTTTGGAAATCAACTCTGAAAAAGTTACTTGTTGGCTAGTTTTGTCTGTCGCCTGTTTTAAGTCAGTGGCAAAGGCTAGAAAATCCATATTGGTATAGTCCGCTTTATAGCCATTGGTAATAAATATGTCGTTCCAACCATCCAAATTATAATCTGATATCAAAGCAGACCAACTCCAATCCGTATTTGAAATGCCAGCGAATTGTCCAATTTCTGTAAATTGACCTTGACCATTATTAAGATGAAGCATATTGCGCATGTACTGTTTGAAAAATCCCGATTGCTCCAATTGATGATGTTTATTATAATTATCTGATCCTGAAGTCATTTTTTTGCGATAATGACCCTGTGGCAACATGTCGAGAGTAATGATATCCGGTTGACCATCATTATTAAGATCTCCGATATCCGAACCCATAGAGTACAAAGACACATGATCAAATCGATCTTCCAATTCGTTCTTAAAAGTTCCGTTTCTTTGATTGATGTAGCAATAATCTTGCTCATTATAATCATTGCTAATGTACAGATCCAACCAGTCATCCCCATTGATGTCAGCTACTGATACACCTAGCCCAAACCCTAATACATTGGATGTAATGCCAGCTTTAGCAGTTATGTCAACAAACCGGCCTATACTACCGATCTCTGAATGGATACAATCGTTTCTGAATAGTTTTCCTCCATAGTATGGATTATAAAGTTTTTTGTAAGATCCTGTGATTTTATCAAATCCGGCATATTCCTGTACGGAATGATTAAGCAGGTACATGTCCAAATCTCCATCCCGATCAAAATCAAAAAATGATGCCTGTGTAGAATATCCAGGATCGTCTAAACCATAAGCACCGGCCATTTCGGTAAAAGTCAGATCACGATTATTGATGAATAGCAAATTTTTTCTTCGCTCGGGCAGTTTAGCCGCTGAACGACATACATAAATATCCAACCAACCATCGGCATTGACATCAGCCATCGTTACTCCTGTATTCCAAAGACCTGCAGCTTGCACTCCGGCAGCTTTTGCGATTTCATCAAATTCAAAATTTCCTTTGTTCAAATATAGGTGACTGGCCATCATATTCCCTGTGAAGTATAGATCGATCATACCATCATTATTCAGATCCCCAGTTGCTACACCACCTCCATTATAAAAATATCCATAGTTCAATACATTAAATTGCTCACTTTCTCTGATTTTGTTTTCAAAAATGATACCTGTGGCAGAAGGCTCCAGAAGTGTGAACAATTGATTTTTTTTATGATAGCACCCACAGCAAAGACAAATGCTTATCACGAACAAAATAGACGGAAGGGATCGCGGAATAAAATGCATCATAAAAGGTATTGCACGGGTATTAAAAAAAAAATACCGTGCAGCTTATAAACTGCACGGTATTCAAAGTACGAATTTAAATTAATAAAATCGATTAATCTATTTTTTATCCCACCACACTTTGGTACTGTTCTTATTTCCGCCTCGAGTGGCCAATTCGGGTAAAGTGGCAGCTGCATCTGTAGCTGCTTTATTATTAGAGTATTCACTGGTGACGAATGTCATTCTTCGGAATATATCAGTCGTTTTTAAGTTAGCATTATCACTGGCGACCAATGGGATGGTTTTAGGATATCCTGTACGACGCAATTCAGCAAAGGCCTCCCACCCATCAGGATATAATCCAAGCCATTTTTGGGTGATGATTTGCTCCAACTGTCTTTCTTTACTTCCGCCAGACTCATATTTTACAGGAATATTGGAAGCTGCTGGTGTATTTAAGACATCACCTACTGAGGCTG
>JAYUWT010000329.1:0-3904 GCA_043753405.1 Saprospiraceae bacterium
TTCAAATCCGGGAAGTACTCTTGAAGTGCCAACCTGGTTTAATACTTATTCCGGGAATTTCGCAGGAGATGCTGCGCATGTGACACCAGCAGAGGTGATAAATGCTTCTGCATTAATTGATGCCAATGCCGCACTACAACTAACAGTCAACAATGTATTGTATGCCCAGTTCAATGGCATGTTAAGACTCAATGGAGGAGGTTTCGCGAGCGGAGTAGGGCCCGGTACCCCACTGCCTATCAGCCTGGAATATTTTAACGGGATCAAACAGGGAAGTAACCATTTGTTGTCCTGGAAAGCGAATTGCGTAAATTCCCCTACATCTACATTTGAGGTACAAAGAAGTATGAATGGAAATAGTTTTGTAACTATCAATACTCAAAATATTGATGAGAATAGATGTAAAACACAATTGAACTACCTAGATACAAGAGCTATTTGCGGTTTAAATTATTATAGATTAAAAATTACTGATGCATTTGGCAAAGTTGAGTATAGTGATATAATAACACTGATTTCAGGATGTGATATTAAATACAATGTATTCCCTACCATAACCGGTGATCTGATCACCATTGATGGCCTGATTGGAAATGAAAGGGTTAACCTTTTGAACCAATTTGGTAAAGTTGTGGCAAATAATATTAATATTCACAACAATCAAGTCAGCTTCAGTAAATTAGTTAACTCTATGTACATCCTTCAGATAGTTGATAATACCGGAGAAATTCACAACTTCAAAGTGATGAAACAATAATTATTAATTTTCATTTCGTAATTAATTTTTAAAAAAAGCCGCAGGAAATAAAACTTCTGCGGCTTTTCTAATTTATTTATTTACTTTTAATTTCATGAAAAATTATAAGTGCTTTGCTCCTGAATAAATCATTATTAATACTTACGATCACAAGTTTAGCACTTATGGCAGGTCTGTTTTATTCTTTCACCATTTCAATAATGCCGGGCCTGGCCAGGACTCAGGATAGGACCTTCCTGGAAGCAATGCAATCCATTAATAAAGCAATAATAAACCCATTTTTTATTTTGGCATTTGTAGGATCAATTATACTTGTAATACTTTGTTGTATTATGCAATATAAACAAGGCATAACTCCACAATTTTACACGATTTTTGCAGCGTCAATAATTTATTTAGCAGGTGTTATCGGGATTACTTTTTTTGGAAATGTTCCACTGAATAATGCGCTGGATGCCCTCGACATCCAAAGACTGACTATAATAGAATTAAAAAATGCAAGGGAAATGTTCGAAACATCATGGAACAGGTTTAATCTGATAAGGACATTGTCTTCCTTGATTGCTTTTGTTTTGTATGTTGTAGCAGTTATGAGGGAAGAGGGTTAAGTGGAATGTTGAATTTTGAATTTTGAATTTTGAATGACATCACCTTTGATAAGCATTTTTTCAAATTATGCATTAGGTTTCCTAACTCACCCGAAGGCAATAAGCTTTAAGCAGTGTGGCATTTCGCAGGATCTTTAAAAAAAATATAAATTTTCGACACCATTTCATTTGTGGTCAAAAAATTGTCAATTGTCAATTAATTGAGTATGTAAATATTCTAGTTTTTACAGCTAAGCTCTTTATACTACAAGAATAATAATTAACAATTAATAACTAACAACTACAATTGCCCTACCATATCCTCAGGTATGACCCATTGATCAAATTCCTCCGCAGTCACATAACCCAGATCAATAGCTGTTTGCTTAAGGGTTTTATTTTCACGATGTGCCGTCTGGGCGATCTCTGCAGCCTTGTAATAACCAATTTTAGTATTCAATGATGTTACCAGCATCAATGATTCATCAAGATTTCGTTTAATATTTGAAAGAATAGGTTGAATCCCTTTTGCACACCGTTCATCAAAAGATACACACACTTCCCCGATAAGTTTAGCACTGTGCAGAAAGTTTTTGATCATAACAGGCTTGAACACATTCAACTCAAAATGGCCATTGGATCCTCCAATATTGATAGCGACATCATTGCCCATTACCTGAGCCGCAACCATTGTCATAGCCTCACACTGAGTAGGATTTACCTTGCCGGGCATGATGGATGAACCCGGTTCATTGTCAGGGATCGAGATCTCACCGATGCCGCAACGGGGCCCTGATGCCAGCATACGGATATCATTTGCTATTTTCATCAGAGAAACTGCAACTGTTTTTAAAGCGCCATGGGCAGCTACCACAGCATCATGTGCGGCAAGCGATTCAAATTTATTGGGCGCAGTAACGAATGGTATTCCAGTCAAATGAGCGATGTGCGCGGCAACATTCTCAGAATATCCAGGGGGTGTGTTAATGCCAGTACCTACTGCAGTACCTCCTAAAGCCAGTTCTGACAGATGAATAATGGTATGTCTGATATCTTTTAAGCCATAATCCAATTGTGCAGCATATCCGGACAATTCCTGGCCGAGGGTTAATGGGGTGGCATCCATCAAATGGGTCCTGCCTATCTTAACAATGTGCATGAATTCTTTTGCTTTCAAAGCGAGAGTATCCCTAAGTTGTTCTATACCCGGGATAGTTTTATCCAACAATATTTTGACTGCAGCGATATGCATTGCTGTCGGAAAAGTATCATTTGACGATTGTGACTTATTCACATCATCATTTGGATTGATATATTTATTTTCATCATGTAGATCACCTCCATTTAACACATGTCCACGATATGCGATCACTTCATTTGAATTCATGTTAGATTGAGTGCCAGACCCTGTTTGCCAAACTACCAGAGGAAACTGATCATCCAGTTTTCCGGCTATGATCTCATCGCAGACCTGACCTATGAGTTCTTTTTTATCTTCTGCTAAAATTCCTGCTTCGAAATTTGTAATTGCTGCAGCTTTTTTCAAATATGCAAAAGCTCTGACGATCTCTATTGGCATCTTATCAATGTCACGGGCAATATTAAAATTTTCGATCGATCTTTGAGTTTGAGCTCCCCAATATTTGTCAGCCGGCACATTGACCTGCCCCATCGTATCTTTTTCTATTCTAAAATCCATGATTTCTCAGATGTTTAAATATTAAATAAAATTAGAGCAACAATCCTTGCTGAGTCAACCAGTTTCTGTAAATATTAGCATTCACCACATGTGCTTCAAAAGTTTCAGCAAAATTATGCATTCCTGATACATCAGGTCTCGCGCACATAAACAGATAATTGTGTTTTTCCCTGTTCAATACTGCATCAATGCCTGAAGCTGTTGCCATGCCTATAGGTCCCGGCGGCAGTCCTTTATTGATGTAAGTATTAAAAGGGGATATGGTAGCTATATGTTTGTTTGTAACTCTTTTTATTGTGAAATCCCCTACAGCAAAAACCACAGTGGGGTCAGCCTGAAGTGGCATCTCCATATTCAATCTGTTTAAATAAAGTCCGGCGATTGTGGACTTTTCGATATTTTGCTGGGTTTCTTTGTCTACAATTGAAGCAAGTGTATAAACCTGTTGTTTGGTCATTCCAAGAACCTTTAACTTTGCTTCCCGATCATTTTTCCCCCAAAAGTTATCAGTTTCTTTCTTCATCCTTAAGGCGAAGGCTTTAGGACTGATCGTCCAGTATATTTCATAAGTATTGGGAATAAATAAAGTCATGACATTCTGGGCATCGGTACCCAATGAATCAAGAAGGACCTGATCCCTAAAAATATTAATGAAATCAATGGAGTCTCTTTCCAGATTTTTCCCAAGGAAGAAGGCAATATTTTCGATTTTCCGCAAAGGATTGATGATCAGATTAATCGGGCTCTGTTTTCCACGGGATAAAAAATCAAGTAATTGTATATTATTCCAGCCTGGTTTTAATTTATACCGTCCCGAAATTAAATTTTTGTCTGTAAATTTCATGATCCCGGCAGTTTTGA
>JAYUWT010000330.1:0-10369 GCA_043753405.1 Saprospiraceae bacterium
ACTGATACTCCTCGCTTTCGCAACTGTCTTCGCCGCCTGGCCATCTATCCACACATAATACTCCGCATCTTTATCACTTTCATTCTGAACAATCGTCACTATGCTGCCATCAGGATTTAAAAAAGCTGTAGAGAGTAGTTGGCTTCGGGTCGGAGACGAGATGATTCTTTTTGCACCCAATTGGATGTATTTGGAGAAATGGCCAATGTAATAATAAGCGTTGGTGTATATCAGTTTGCCGGTTTTTGTATCGCCGTGCAATGGGGCGAAACAGAAATTTTGAACATGATTCGGACCACCTGTTTCGTCGAGCAGGATGTTCCAGTCTGTGAAGCCCACCATACCATTGTTGAAGTCATTGATCATGCTGCGCCCATATTCTTCACCAAGGGCCCAATTGTTATATGCTCCCGCTTTGAAACTTTCTGCACATCCTTCTGTGAAGAAAATATGTTTGTCCGGATATGCTTCTTGTACACGGCGGAGGTTGTCATACATTGGTTTTCCGCCACTCCAGTCCTCATACCAATGGAAGCCGATGCCCCAGATATATTTTGCTGCTTCAGGATCGTTAAGATAGGTTCGGGCACGCTGATAGATAAGGTCACGGTTGTGGTCCCAGACTATGATCTTTTTATCCGCTAATCCTGCTTTCGCAAGACCCGGACCCAAGTGGTCACGCAGGAAATCTCGTTCTTCCTCCGCGGTAAAAATGCAACTTTCCCATCTTTGAGTCGCCATAGGCTCATTCTGGATACTGATGCCCCAGACCGGGATACCTTCATTTTCGTATGCTTTTATAAATTTTGTAAAGTAGTCTGCCCACACAGGATAGTATTGTGGCAATAACTTTCCGCCTTTGAGCATATTATTGTTGTCCTTCATCCATGCCGGAGGACTCCAAGGACTTGCGTACATCATCCAGTCCTTACCCACCTCGGCATGCGCAGCCTTGATAAGAGGAATTTTAAATTCCCTGTCTTTTTGTATCGTAAAACTTTTCAAAGTTGAATCATTTTCCTCCACATATGTATAGGATGCACTGCTGAAATCACAACTATTGATATTGGTCCTTACGATATTGTATCCTATCCCCTTGTCTTTACTGAAATAGGCGTTGATCATTTCGTCTTGTGTTGCTTTTGGCAATTTGTAAAAAGTCTCGGCAGAAGCGTCAGTGATAGCACCTCCTATTCCGACGTAGGTTTGAAATGTTTTGTTGGGGTCCACAAATACGCAGATCTCATTTTCAAAAGGTTGTCCTTTAGCTTCAAATCCAAGAGTATCGACAGCTGACATCTTAAGATCCGTATTCAGTGCTGTGGTATAAACGATTGCTTGTTTTCCGGCAAGTGAAAAAGTAGCCTGTTGTATGGTATCCTCTATAGTGGGAGGTTTACTTTCTATTGTTTTATTGTCTTTACAGGAGGAAAGACATAAGATGATAGCTACGAAAAAAAATAATGATCTGCACATATAAAGGTGTATTTAATTTATTAATAGAAATAGGCTATATCACAAAGAAACACCAAGAAGCCCCAAGGTTCACAAAGTCATTTAAAAATAGTCACGTTTATCTTTGTGAAACTTTGTCTTCCTTTGTGAAACTTTGTGACACAGCTTTTTACCAGATAAAAGAGCCCGCCGATTGCCCCTGCAATAACGCCGTCACACGTTTCCCTTTAAATTCTATATTGAAAGACTGGCTTGAAGTCGAAGTATTCAATACGAGTAAAACCTTTTTCCCCTGAGGTGTAAGAAAGGCAACACTCGTAAAATTGCCTCCAATATCTGACTGGATCCTTTTGGATCCGGGTGGTACCCATTTGGTCACCTGCCCTAATATATAGTAAGAAGGATTTCGTGTGATCGTACTTCCGATAGTCAATGCACCTTTACACTCTGTACAACCACCAGGTGTATGAGGCCCGAAAGAAGGATCGTTGGCAAGATTCCATTCCAATACCACTTTGGACCAATTGCGCAAAGAGCCAATTAAAACCTGTTGGGTATGCCACATAAAATTGGAAGCGAAAGACTCATTTTTACCCGTCCATTGCTCCGTGAAATACACATTTTTATCCGGATGTGCGTCGTGTACGGTGCTTAGGGCACTTATTTCTCCACCATAAAGATGAAAGGCAGAACCATCTACATATTTTTTTGCATCAGGATCATTAAGGATCGTAAGGGGATAATCAGGCCTGTCGCAATTGTGATCATAAACGATGATCTTTGTTGTTATTCCGGCTGCTTCAAACGCAGGCCCCACAAAACCTTTGATAAAATCCCTTTGTTCTGTGGCCAACATAAGCAGGCTTGGGTTATTTCCCGGATGTAGAGGTTCATTCTGCAGAGTTACAGCATCAATAGTGATACCCTCGGCTTTCATGCCCTGGATATATTTCACAAAATATTGTGCATAAGTGCTGTAATATTCAGGTTTTAAGCTGCCACCTATGGAACTGTTATTGGTCTTCATCCAAGTCGGAGGGCTCCACGGTGAACCCATTATCTTAATGGAAGGGTTAATGGCAAGTATCTCTTTAAGTACCGGAATAAGATGGTCTCTGTCCGGATCGAGGCTAAACTGGGTTAGGTTAACATCGGTATCTCCGGCAGGTAAATCATTGTATGAAAAAGGGGCCGGATCCAGATCAGATGCACCAATACTAATACGCAGATAACTGACACTTAGTGAGGCGGAATCCCTCGCAAATAATTCTTTGAGCAAAGCCGTTCTTGGAGCCTGCGCCATGGTATATATCACCGAAGAACTTCCCCCTGTCAGGCTGTAACCAAAGCCGTCTATCTCCTGAAAAACCTGAGTACTGTCCACCCTTATCACAGGATATGAATTAGTAGCAGTACTAAAATTGAGTTTAAAATTTTGTTTTTTCAACAAAGCACTTTCATTGGCAGATGTCAGATAAAATTCCACATCTGACTTTGGGATCACCACCGGATCTACCGGATCATCATTGTCCTTGGAGCATTTAAAAGAGGAGAATGCAAGTATTAACAACAGTAACAATAAAAAATTAGCCTTATTAATAAACCTCATAACAATAAATTTCCACCTCTGTTTCATGCTTTTCAAAGGGCATTCATCAAAAGTCAATTATCAAATAATTAAAAAAAGTGTTTTGCTTAATAGCCCGGATTCTGCTTCAGATTGACATTTTTATCTCTTTCACCCTGAGGGATAGGAAACAATAATTTATTTTCATTGATCGTGTAACCCAGAGCAGTCATTGTTTCAATAGCTTTTCCTGTTCGTTTGAGGTCATACCATCTATGGCCCTCAAAAGCGAGTTCCAGCCTTCTTTCCTTAGCAATGGCAATCCGTAATGCATCAGCTGTTGTGGCTGTTGTCGCCGGAAGATTCACTCTCGTTCTTACCAGATTGACATAATATTGGGCACCGGATGCTGCATCCAATTGTCCTAACTCCGTTAATGCTTCTGCTTTTAACAAGTAAATATCAGCCAACCTCAATAATATATTATTCTGGCTGCCTGTTGTATTACGCATCTTGAAGCAAAATGGATAATTGTTGATATCCCAGAATACATCCGTCCATGAAGTTATCTTTTGGAACTTGATGCTGGATGCTTTACGTACCACATCATTTTCAGAGTCAAACGCAGTTACAAGGTCATGTGTCGGTGTATTGAATTTCTTCCAGTCTGTTCCCACAAACATAGAGGAGCCCCAGTTACCTCCTGTATTCCAGTCAGTGCAGTTTATCTCATATATTGATTCTGCTGAATTCTCATGCATATTGTCCCACAGATGTTCAAAGGAGGGCAGCAAACTAAATCCACTTGCTATGACTGCATCACAATGTATATTGACCTGATTCCAGTCAGCAGGTTTTTTTGTAGCATGGACTTTCGCAAGGACGGCATGAGCTGCTGCTTTTGTTCCGCGCATTTTGGTGGTACCATAAGCTGTCGGGCTCTGATTAACAGCTGTCGTAAGATCAGCAATGATCTGTGTATAAACTTCATCCTCTGTCTTACTATCAGGATACAAAATACTGTAAACTTCAGCAAAATTATCCGAGGTGATCTCTGGAACCGGCTTTGTCACTATTGGTACTCCACCCCACAGTTGAACCATCCCAAAGTAAAAATACCCCCTCAGGAATGATGCTTCACCGATGATTTCATCTTTACGTGCAGCATCCAATCCAACGGCATTGGGTGTTTTTTCAATTACTGCATTGCAATTAGCGATCAATCCATAGTAATAGCCCCAGTCACGTGATATATTCCTGTTAGTAGAAGAGATCTTATAATCCTCGATCTGAAAATTGTCAGGATTGTCTGCACCTGCATAACAATTATCAGATTGAGCATCACCATTGACATAATAATCAAGCATAAATAATTCTGCCTGATTGGTCTTCATACCGCTATATGCTGCCGCAATAGCTGATTCGGCATCAGCTGCTGTGAATACAGTTGAAGTATCAGCAGACTCATCAATGATCTGTGATAAGGGCTGCCTGTCAAGCATGGATGTACAGGAAGATAGTCCTAAACCAAGAGTTATAAAAGAAATAAGATATAATAAATTTTTCATTTTAATAATTTTAAACATTTTAAAATGCTTTTAGAATGTAACATTTAAACCAAAAACAACCTGTCTCGTCTGAGGATAGGTGCCGTAATCCACTCCAAATTCTGTGCCAAGGCTATTAACACCATAAGCATTTACTTCCGGATCGAAGCCTGTATATTTAGTAAACGTCAATAAGTTCTGTGCAGTTGCGTAGATGGATAGGTTTTGCATCTTCACCTTCTGTAACCATGTTCCAGGAAAATTATAAGCAAGCGTAACGCTTTTAATACGTAGGAATGAACCATCCTCCACAAAACGTGAAGAATTGTGGATATTATCCAGATTACCGTCTCCTGCAGAATTAGCTCGTGGCACATCAGTTACATCGCCTATTTGCTGCCATCTGTCAAGCACATTGACTGATTGGTTTTTGCTATCAAACATACCTTCCAGGTCCATCTTCGTGGCATTGAAGATCTCATTACCCTGGACTCCCTGAATAAATATATTGAGGTCAAAATTCATAAAGGAAAGATTGTTGGTCATTCCATAGATAAATTTAGGTGCCGCATGACCTATGATCGTCCTGTCATCAGGAGTGATAGAACCATTGCCATCTACATCTCGATAAACAATATTGCCTGATTCCGGATCCACTCCTTCGGAGATATAACCAAAGAATGTACCCAGCGGCTGACCTTCTGTCATTCTGATGGCTGACTGGCCATTGGAATAAATACCTGCATAATCATATACTTTCTGCAATTCAAGTTTAGTTACTTCATTTTTATTGAATGAAATATTAAAATCTGTCGTCCACCTCAAAGCCTGGTTTTTTAAATTCTGGCTAGATACTGAAAATTCAACTCCTTTATTTTCCAATTCACCGTCATTGCGCACAAAAGGCCGGTCGACCCCAACACTTGAAGGAAGGGGAATGGACATGATTAGGTCCTGAGTTCTCTTCCAATATACATCAGCAGTAAAGGTCAATCTATTATTCCATGTGGTAAGGTCAATTCCAAAATTGGTTTGGGTAGTTTTTTCCCAGGTCAGATCGGGATTGGCAATAGAATATCTTCTTATACCGGGACCTATAAGTGTATTGCCAGGGGTAATTCTGGAAAAATCAAGTAAGCCATAAGCAGCAAAATCGCTCAAACCTTCCTGATTACCTGTCTGGCCCCATCCACCACGGATCTTGAGGTCATCGATGGCATCCATATCTTTCAGGAAATTTTCCTGAGAAAGCCTCCAGCCTGCAGAAAATGAAGGGAAAATATCCCACTGGTTACCTGCTGCAAGTTTGGATGAACCATCACGCCTAACTGCTGCAGTCAATAAATATTTAGTATCAAAGTCATAAATGATACGGCCGAATTGGGACACAAGGGCAGAAACGGTCTTGGAATTACCGGCTCCTTCTATCTGATTACCTGCATTGGTAGTTTTAATATATTGCAATGGCAGGTCTTTAGTATTAATATAAGCGTGACCAAAGTTATTCTCCTGTACAGATACACCGACCAGAGCTGTCAGGCTGTTTCGACCGAAATAAGTCGAGTAGGTCAAAGTATTTTCTGACAACCAGCTCAGATACTCTGATTTACTTACGTTGGCGACACCATGGTTTTGACGGCCAAAAACTGTTCTGATAGGGTCTACATAAAATTCGTATACCGCATTGGAAATGTCAGTCCCCAGATTGGATCTGAATTTTAATCCTTTGAATAATTGAGCTTCAGCAAAGACATTGGCCAGAAATCGGTTGTTAAAAGTTTGTTCCTCCCGGCTCATATAAGAAAGTGGTGTTTCCCAGGAAGCCTGAAAAGGATTGCTAGAAAATTGTTCAGGATTCGTTGCATCATAGACGCCCATGTTGGGAGGAGAGTTAAGTGCACTCAGGATGATACCACCTCTCCCTGAACTGGCATTATCACCTGCATTCATAGAATTTGTCCTGTAGAAGTTGATATTGGAACCCACGGTCAACCAGTCATTGACCTTGCTGTCGACATTGAGACGCGCAGAATACCTGTCGAAAGATGCCGGACGCACCATCCCTTTATCAAGCAAATAACCCAGGGAAAGGTAATATCTCGCCTTATCCGTTCCTCCTGAAAATGCAAGCTGATAATTTTGGTTAACTCCTTTTCCAAAAGTTTCATCTTGCCAGTCAGTATTTACATTTTCTCCGCTGATGGCTTCTCCTCGTTCCTGCATATATTGAATATATTGGGCACCGTCGAGCACATCAATTTTATTAGCTAATTGTGAGAAACCCACATAAGTGTTGAAAGAAGTGGAAGTTTTTCCTGCTTTTCCTTTTTTCGTAGTGATCAGTACAACTCCGTTTGATGCCCTTGCACCGTATATAGAAGCTGATGCGGCATCTTTCAGGATCTGCATGCTTTCTATGTCATTCGGATTGAGCCCTTTGGTATCGGTAGTAGGTATTCCGTCGATGACATACAGTGGATCATTATTGGCGTTGATCGAATTTGTCCCCCTGATCCTTACTGAAAACTCTGTACCGGGTTTACCGGAAGGTTGAGTGACCTGCACACCTGCTGCCTTGCCCTGTAAAGCCTGGGCAGTAGAGAAAACGGGACGGTTCTCAAATTCTTTGGCTTCTACTGAGGATATAGAGCCTGTGATATTTTTCTTACTTTGACTGCCGTAACCGACTACGACCACCTGTTCGAGCAATTGAGCGTCAACTTCAAGTACAACAGATACATTGGTCTGGGCAGGAACTTCTACGGTCAGATAACCTACGTAACTGATTACTAATACTGATCCTTCAGGTGCATTTAGTGAGAACATGCCGGCCTGATCTGTAACTGTACCCTGTTCCGTCCCCTTGATTAGGATAGTAGCTCCAACAACAGCATCACCCGTGGCTTCTGTGATCTTACCACTTACAGGTATTGTCGCTTGGTCCATACTGACAGATACGTAAGCGTTTGCCTTTGCATAATTGTATGGAATAATACTAAACATCAATAAGGCATATAACCACTTCCAGAGGCTTAATTGCTTTGTAAAATTTCTTTTCATATTTAATTTGATAAAAATGTTTTATTCTCCCAGGCTTATTCTGAGTCATAAGTTGGTATTAATGACTGACCAACAATAAATATAGTTACTTTTTTGCGATAAATAGAGTTAACAGACTGAAATATATTTCCTTAACTTTTTTGGAAAACTCTGATGTAATCTACGATGAACCTTTGAGGAAAAGTAGTCGTCTCATCCGGATATCCGGGCCAGTTACCTCCTACTGCAAGATTAATTAGAAAAAATTGTGGCTTATTAAATGGATATGGTTGTCCTTCCATTTCAGCAGATTTTATCTCATAGAATTTCTTATCATCCACCTTCCATTCGATCTTGTCTTTTTCCCAAACAATTGTAAATACATGAAATGTTTCTGTGAAGTCACCTTCATTCCCGGAAAGTATACTGGATCCTTTATATTTATGATTTCCGGTGTTGCTTCCCCAGTGAGCAGTTCCATGCACACGATCCGGATCATGACCGAGAAATTCCATAATGTCAATTTCCCCGCACGCAGGCCAGCTATTGGTTCCGATATCAGCGCCCAAAGTCCATAGTGCAGGCCAGATCCCTTGACCTATAGGCATTGCAGCCCTGATATCCACCCTGCCAAATGTAAATTCTTTTTTTCCTTTACTGATCAGCCGACTGGATGTATATTCGAATTCACCCGTTTGTTCGGGTTTAGCGGTAATGATCAGGTATTCGTTTTCGTGGATAATGCTATTTTCCTTTTTGTAATACTCAAGTTCATTATTGCCCCAACCATTGTTATTGCCTATCTCGAATGACCAGTTGTTTTCGTCTACAACACTACCCTGGAACTCATCAGCCCATACTAAATTATAACCGGAATATGCAGTTGGTGAGTTGGCACCGGTCGTGGGAATAATGATCGAAGAACCACCACCTGAATCATCGTTTTTGATCGTTATGATTGCTTTTGGTTTGATCAGGTTGGAATTTAATGCTGATGTTATGATGATCTCAAAAGTTTCATCCGGTTCATTAAATTTATCACCCATGAGCGTGATCGGGATCACGGTGCTATTAACTCCGGGAGCTATGATAATGGAAGCATTGGCTACTGCTATATAATCAGAGCCAGCTATGGCGGAACCATTTTTGGTACTATAATTTATTACAATATTGCTGGTACTTACTGCCGATAATTCCAGCTTAACATTGACCGTCTGCTCATCATCAGTTTCAGTGGCTATTTGATCCACTGCACTCAGTTCCGGTTTGTTGCTACCTGACGGCCCATCGTCTTTGTTACCACATGAAACAAAAGTGATCATAGTTGAAGCAATAATTCCAAAACCCATATATTTCACTAAATTCATTTAATTAATTTTTTTATTGATAAACGCGGACATAGTCGATTTCCATTCTTTGAGGCCAGATATTTTCCGATTCAACACCTTTTGCCCCTCCAAAATTTCCTCCCACTGATATATTCATGATCAGATAAAAAGATTGATCAAAGGGCCAGCTTGCTGAACCTTTTCCATCATTGACATAGGTATAATAGACTTTATCATCCAGTAAAAAGTCAATTTTCTCAGCATTCCATATTATACTATACGTATGAAAACGCAGTCCCATTTCTTTCTGGAAAAATTTTCTACCTTTCTGGGTACCCTTGGTGTGATTATACGCATCTGTATGAACTGTACCATACAAAGTGTCTTTTGTCCAGCCCACATGTTCCATAATATCGATCTCTCCACTCATAGGCCATCCCCCATATTTCCAATCGGTAGGTAACATCCAGATAGCAGGACAGGTGCCGAGCCCTTGAGGGATTCTGGCACGTACATCGATCCTTCCGTATTTCCAGGAACCCGATTTTTTAGTATTGATCTTAGCTGAAGTATACTGTAATCCACCCATCTTTTCCTGATGTGCTTCTAAGACGAGCATTCCATTTTCAATGTGAGCATTCTTTGGTTCATTAGTATAGTATTGTATCTCATTGTTGCCCCACCCGCATATATTTGGACAACCATCACCAAACTCAAACGACCAAAGTTCAGGATTTGGGGCACCGTTTGCACTGTCAAACTCATCACTCCAAACCAGTTTACTTTGTTGAGCAAAAGCCGGAAAGGCGAGAACTATAAATATAAATGATCTCCAAATCATAATTATTCTGCTACGTATTTAAATTCGAACCAGCCATCTGCCTTATCGCCATTTGCTTTTGCTAAAGGAGCCCGAATGACCAGTTCTGTTTCTGTAAGTTTCACAATATCAAGTTGACTATAGGAGTCTCTAGTTCCCATGAACTGGCCCTTATTCAAAAGTATCTGGTCAACACCATTCTGACCTGTTCCGGCACTGAAGGTGTATGGACCAGGCACAGGAGTGAAAGGCTCATCCATATAGCCATTAAAAGGATTAACAGTCGAGCCCTGATTTTTATAATCAAATTTACTACCATCAAAAGTGAAGCAGTATCTGTCATCGTATTGTGAAGGTACGAGTGCTCCGGCAGGAGACTTATACCATTCGCTGGAACCGTAGGTAGGACCCACTGTTATGGCACCTGCCACTGAAGAAAACTTCCAACATTTGCCTCCTTCCCCACATTCTCCGGTAAGCAATCCAAGTGCACCACTGCATGGAGTGACAGCATCACGCGGTATCACTATAGTTTTAGTTGTCGATGCAGTTCCGTTACCACCTTGTTGAGATATATGGAGAGTGATAGAATAGGTTCCTTTTTTAGGATAAT
>JAYUWT010000331.1:0-3876 GCA_043753405.1 Saprospiraceae bacterium
AGTTGTATAATTATCAAATGTACCCGTTGGCACTAATTGATTTCTGATGCCTTGTATCAAACTGATTCCCTTTGCCTTTAAGACAGGCTCCAGTTTTGGATCCCAGTTATAACAGGGGGCAATAAAGGTTTTTGAAGGAAATCCAAATATTTGTTCAAACATGGCCAGCCCTTCTGTAATAATTTTTTCCTGCTCTTGCACTTCGTCCGGCTGATCCCAATCATATGCCTCCATAAAACTATAATCAGCCTTTCCGGAGTAGGTAGCGCCCATATCAAAACAGAATAAAGCATCCTTATTACCTGATTGCAGCACCTTTAACCAACGCCTGTATTGCAAATGTTCCCTGCCATGAAATTGGGGTATGAATAACCCCTCCGAAATTCCCTGTTGCCATTTAAAAAAAGACTTGTCATGTTCAGGATATTGCAACAGCGTTTTTCGAAAATCCTCAAAAAAGAATTGGGTGAAATTTGCGCCTTTAATCTTTTCGAAATCAGGATTTGCCATTATAACATTGGCAGTTATCCTTAATGGATTTCCATTAACGTCACGGAAGGATTGCAAAAGATTAAAGAGTTCATCCAAATCATTATTACTGGCCAGGCTATCATATTTATAAACACTATTAGCCAGATCCAATCCCTTCTTCTTAAAAGCCTCCAGCGCTAGCAGGGATGGAGTTCTGATTGCACCCCAATCGTCCGACTCAATTATTAGAAAACGACCCGAAAGTGCCTTTCCTCTGGAATTGGTGCGATGCGCACCTAAAGCTGCTTTTTGCCTTTTTAAAAAATCGACTAACATTGATATGGTACAAATGAAAGATTAAACTTCCTTATGGTTTTTTACTCTGAAAATGTCTTCAGAATATTGAATTGAGCAGGTCAAAAAACTTTATTAAAATCCCCTATGCTGAAAGTTCGATAAACTTCCTGGCAACATTCTTAATATTGTACCTTTCAACATCGCCTATTTCAACCTTGTTAGTATAATCACCATTTAGAAAATCAGCAATTGTCAATTTATCCAGTTTACCCGTATCAATGGATAAAATCGGGCGACGGGTTAGTGCATAATCTATCAATTTGCTCGGTGTCTGCACTGTTGTTCCATTATTAAAGTTTACCAAAAAATCCATTTTGCTCAATTCAAACAGTAACTTATCCCTGGGAATATATGACCTTACTTCAATCCTGTTGTTGGATGCTTTTACGTAAGGCAAGACTAATTCAACATTGGATGTATAAATAATAAATTTGAACGGATGTTCATATTTGCTTAAAAAATCAAGCAACTCCCCCGGATCTCTGATACCCGCTATGAAACCACCTGCGTAAGCAAATGTGGGCACCTCGTTATTTATCGCACCATCAAAAATTATTGTCTCCTCAAAATTAAATCCCTGTGGTATTATCCTTATTTTTTTATGAAACTCAGGGTAATAGGCTGCAATGGATCCTTCTGTAGGAACCGTTAAAAAATCAACTTTTCTGCTAAACCATTTCTCCACATACTTAAAGTAAAAAAGCTTTTGAAAGCTATCGGCTTTATTACCCATGTAAGGATCACCACAATCGGCCACCCATATTTTTGCCAGGTCCCTGTTTTTTGAAATTGCTTTTGCAACTCCCCAATGGATCGGAAAAGGAACAGCTATGGAAATCAACATATCATACCCCTTTTCATCCCTTAATACTTTATCAACCAAAAACATTAACTCCACATCAGGATACTCCGCAAGCATCAATAAGCTACGACTCAACGCTCTCTTAAATAATGAAACAAATTTGTTTGCATGATCAGTAGAAAGGCTTTTATATTTCAATTGCCCAAGATCTTTGATCTTGATATTAAATGTTGATTCAATTTTACTATGAATCAATTCATCCTTCAAAGTATATAAAGTAATCAGGTGACCCTGTCGAGCAAGTTCTTTCACCAATTCTGTTGTTCGAAAAGACCGGGGAGAATTTTGTGGGTAAAACGCATTGGATACGATTAATATTTTCTTCTTATCCATATTATCTATTTCCCTTTAACATGGGCAATTAAGTGTTTTAATAAAATTCAAATTGTTGGCCGGAAACTGAAAAATGATTGGAAATATTTTTCCGGTTGTTTCTCTATATTGCAACTTTACAATATTTTGTCGTGCAATAATTAAATATGAATAATTGAAATTCAGGTGATAATTCATTTGGTAAAGTTTTCCAATATTGATTGTTTTCTCAGATTAATAACTATTTATTGCCTACAATATGAGACGAAAATAGTAGCGGAAATAGTATTACCAATAACTAATTGATATAGACCAACCGGGATTTAGACTTCGCAATCCGATAATTAATCGATTTCATTATTAATTGAAATCGGTAATAAAAAAAGAACCAATCTTTTGATTTATTAAAATGAGATGCATATGTATAGTATACGCCTCTGCATCCTTTCAATTCAAGTTTGGTAAACCCCATTTCTACAATGCGCTGCTTAATTTTTTTATACCCATTCCAATCCCTTGCTCCTACGCAGGAAGTTACCGGCAACAATATAAACTTGGCAATAACATGATTTACCAAATTGCTTTTTTCAATTGCAAGGTTATATTTTTTCCTGAATGACCGGATGTCATCTGCAGCCATGATAAAACCATTTAGTGCCCTTTCGTCATAGAACAACTTTGAATTAGTAGCTGATCCCGGCCGGGTGGTACGCTGGTAAAATGGAGCCGAATCAAAACCACATCGTTCTGCAACACAAAATACCTTTGCTAAAAATAAGCCATCTTCCAGGTAGGGCACTTCCTCCGGGTAATCAATTGCAAACTGTTGTAACAAGGACCTCCTATACAATATCGCCCATGACCTGTCAGGATCCCTGACCTCCTCTCCCCTTACTGCAAAGTATGCATCAACACCGGAAAACAATTTTCCTTCCATTTCCTTATAGGATGTGCTCCAGGTTAATTTGTCATTTTGATCCAGAATGGTGAAGCCAAGGTAAATCACATCCAGTTCCCGAACAATGGCCTTTTCAAGTATTCGTTTAAGTGAATTAGGCAAAACATAATCATCAGGGTCAATAGGCATAATATATGTTCCTGTTGCCCGTGAAATCCCATTGTTCCTGGCTATAGATACCCCCTTGTTTTCCTGCTCAATAAAAACAATATTCCCATAAAGTTCCATTAACCTCAATACTATCTCCCTGCTATTGTCAGGAGAACCATCATTAATAATGATGATTTCATATTCATCTTTTGATAAATCCTGGTCCTGCAAGCTCACAATACATTTTTCAATGTATTCTTCCACATTGTATACCGGAATAATAATACTCAATTTCATAAGCCTGGAAATTTAAACTAATACAGATTTTTTATATTTTTCAGGCAAAGCATTTTCTTAAAATCATTTAATCAAGTCATTTAAAGAAAAATTATAATTTGTAAATAGCGCGACAATGGGGTTTCCAATAAATGTATTTATACTGAGTGAATAAAATCCGGATCGAAAGGAAACAATGATAAATAAGACCAGAGCAGGAACAGTAAAACGGGCCAATCTTAAAAGGTATTTATCATTATCTACATAATGAAAATAAAATATGATCAATGGTAAGGCAGAAAGGCTTGCTATTATTAAAAATCGGCCACCAGACGGCAAAGAACTTAACAAATTAGCCAAACCCCAAAATAATAACGTGAATGACAGACTATTCAAAAACCGGTTATTGAGTTGTACCAAACTTTTTCTTTTATAAAAAAGATAAATCAGAAAGGCAATGATTGACCAGTAAAGTGCCTTCATATAATATTTAGCATGCCAGCTTAAAGATTGTTCCTGGTTCGGTCCTTTATTTGTTCTGAATTCCTTT
>JAYUWT010000332.1:0-3874 GCA_043753405.1 Saprospiraceae bacterium
GAAAATTGGATGGCACTACATTGATCAAAAAAAAGAATGTTACAGATGTAATATTACCCATCAAACTTTCACTGAAAGAAGTGGGCAAAACTATTGGTGATCTTATCAGGGAAGGAAAAAATGTGGAATATAAATTAAATCTGAAATTCAATGCGGTATCGGACAACGAAATGGCAAAAAACACCAAGGTTTTAATTGAAAGAGGTGGATCCCTTCAATCATTAATGGATGATGTCAATGAAGGTAAAAAGGAAAAGAATTAATTGTTACAAAACATTTTCATCATTAAGAAGTTAAAAAAATATATAAAAAACGTGAATATTTAATTTAAAAATCAAAAAATGGAATTGGATAAATATGATACTTTGATGATTGCCGTGGATCATTTGACCAAAAAAGGATATACTGAGGATTTCAAAGCAGGAAAAAAGGTGATCACAGGATTGTATTCAAAAAAAGAATATAACCCGGATGATTTGACAATAGTTAAAACTTTTCGTTTCGATGGTATGACCAATCCGGAAGATGATGTGGAGCTCTTTGCCATCAAAGCCAAAGATGGCACCTTAGGCACTCTTGTATTATCCTACAGTGCTGAGCATGATCAGAATGTCGAATTGATAAAAGCAATTAAATTTCAGAAATGAATTTTATAGATTATTACAATGTACTGGGAGTTGATAAAAAAGCTTCTGAAAAGGAGATCAAACAAGCTTACAGGAAACTGGCACGGAAATATCATCCCGATCTCAATCCCAATAATATAGAATCTGAAAAGAAATTTAAAGAAATAAATGAAGCCAATGAAGTGTTGAGTAATGATGATAATCGTAAGAAGTATGATAAATACGGAAAAGATTGGAAACATGCTGATGAAATCGAAAAAGCAGGAAGGCATCAACAAGGTAGCAGGCAATCACAGCAACAGGAGTTTTATGGTGGAGATCATGATCCCGGTGATTTTTCAGATTTCTTTGAATCTATGTTTGGGCGGGGTCGAACTTCTTCCGGCCAGGGGAGAAACAATGCAAGATTCAAAGGTCAGGATTACAATGCTGAGTTAACACTCGATATCAAGGAAGTGTATACAGCTCAGACACAGGTTCTCACCGTAAATAATAAAAAAATAAGACTGACCATACCGGCAGGTGTGGAAAATGGACAAGTAATAAAAATATCCGGCAAAGGAGGTGCGGGAACTAATGGTGGCCCTCATGGCGACCTTTACATCCAGTTTTCCATCATAAATAATACAAAATTCAAAAGGGAAGGGAACAACCTTCATTCGACGGTCGACCTTGATCTTTACTCAGCATTGCTGGGAGGAGAAATAAACACTGAAACGTTTACGGGTGAAGTGAAATTAAAAATATCCCCAGAAACACAAACCGGTACAAAGGTCAAATTAAAAGGAAAAGGGTTCCCGGTATATAAAAAAGAAGGAGAATATGGCGACCTCATAATAACCTACCGCATTAAAAATCCTTCCCATTTAACTCAAAAGGAAAAAGAGTTATTCGAAGAATTAAAAAAATTAAGATCATGACTGCAAACGAATTTATTCTGGTCGATACCCTTTGTCTTCAATTTGAACTGGAGCCCTCTTTCTTTGATGACCTGAGTACTTATGGCCTGATCGAAATTCATATAATTGAAGAGAATCGATTTATACTTCAGGAACGTTTGTCAGACATAGAAAAAATGATCCGGATCCATCATGACCTGAATGTAAATCTTGAAAGTATTGATGTTATCTTCAATTTAATTGACAGGATCGATACATTGCAAAGTGAATTAAAATCTTTAAAGAACAGGTTAAGTTTGTATGAAGAAGATTAAATAACTGAACCTGTCAATCTGATATAATAGTAACACTATATTTAATTAATTACATATGCATCATATAATTTTACTATTGTTCTGCCTGACCCATTACAATTGTTCAAGTCAGGAAAATTCAGGGACAGATTGGGCAAATATTAATAAATATGCTGCAGAAAACCAAAACATTTTATCATTGACGAAAGAAAAAACCCGTGTCGTATTCATGGGTAACTCAATTACTGAAGGATGGAAGTCGGCGGATAGTGCTTTTTTTAGTACAAATTCCTACATCAATAGAGGTATAAGTGGTCAGACTACACCCCAGATGTTGGTTCGATTCAGATCCGATGTGATCGCACTCCAACCTGATGTAGTTGTGATCCTTGCAGGCATCAATGATATTGCCGAAAATACAGGACCAATCTCCCTGGAGGATATCTTCGGAAATATCATCTCCATGGCTCAACTTGCGAAAGCAAATAATATCAAAGTCATTATTTCATCGGTCCTTCCTGCCAATAATTTTCCTTGGCGTCCGGAAATTCAACCCTCAGATAAAATAATCCAACTTAATATGTTGCTGGAAAAATACTGTCGAGAGAGTAATACTATCTACCTGGATTATTATACCAAACTAGTAGATAACAAGAAAGGCCTTGATCTCAGGTATGGTGAAGACGGAGTGCACCCTAACCTCGCAGGATACAAGGTCATGGAGCCTCTGGTGGAAATAGCTGTTAAAGAGGCTTTGAGAAAAAAAGAATAGATTTTAAACCAATAGGAAACTTTCGATCAAATGCCCCTAAAGAAGCGAATTCATCCTGTCATTAAAGTGCAGTTACATCCACGCAACAAACACCGGGAGAGGTATGACTTTCATCAGCTTACTGTTACATGTCCGGAATTGGGTTCACATATTAAATTAAATGAATACCGCGATGAATCGATCGATTTTTCTGACCCACAAGCTGTATTGCTGTTGAATAAAGCATTATTAGAACACTATTATAATATCAATTATTGGACTATACCACCGGGTTATTTATGCCCGTCCATTCCGGGAAGGGCAGATTATATACACTATATTGCTGACCTCCTTGAAAATGATAAAAGAATTGATGACCGAAAAAGAATAAAATGCCTGGATATAGGTGTAGGGGCTAGTTGTGTGTATCCCATCATAGGATCCAAAGAATATGAGTGGTTTTTTGTCGGAAGTGACATCGATCCAGTTGCTATAGCCTCAGCCAACCACATTATTGTATCCAATCCTCAACTTATAAATAAAATTGAAATCAGGCTTCAATCAAATCCCAATCACATATTTAAGGGCATCATTCAACCGGATGACTTCATTGATGTGACTATTTGTAATCCTCCATTTCATTCTTCTGCAAAAGATGCATTGTCAGGCACACAACGCAAGCTTAGGAATTTAAAAATGGAGAATAAATCTAAGCCTATCCTTAATTTTGGTGGTATTCATAATGAACTGTGGTGCACGGGAGGTGAAGAGCGCTTTATAAATAAAATGATCCTAGAAAGCAAACTATACTCAACGTCATGCCTGTGGTTCTCCACTCTGGTATCTAAAGAGTCCCATCTCAAAAAAGCACTTTCAGCCATTGAGCAAATAAAAGCGGAATTAAAGATCATTCCAATGGCTCAGGGAAATAAGATCAGTAGAATCCTCGCTTGGACCTTTAATAATAAAATATCCTGCTAAATAATAATCCAACCTCAATATATTTCAAATCTTTTGAAGTGTCATTTTATCATAGAAGTTCTAAATAGATTATTATTTGGATTTAATACACTCCTGTTGAACTATCAATTTTGAACCTTCGTTATATTATATTATTCATTACAATCTATTAGGCTCATTCGAAATATTGAATCATTATTTTAAAATATTAAATAAGTTAGAATGAAAGAAGATAGAAGCAATGACGATTTAACCAAGGGCAAAGAAGATGAAAACGAAGAAGGATACCCGCTATATCCACCCAATGAAGACATTTACAATCAATTTGAAGAATTATCAGATTTA
>JAYUWT010000333.1:0-10289 GCA_043753405.1 Saprospiraceae bacterium
TCTAATCATTGAGGAACTGGCAAAAAAACTTATAGACAAGTTTGCATTTGATAGCACCGCTTCCATAGGAAAGGCCCTGCGTTCACCTCTGCTTAGCAGAAAACCAAAATATAACAGTATTCACTGGCATAAGACCATCTACAAAAACCTGCATACTTATATGCCGGAAAACAAGTCTGTTATTCCTGAGAAATTGATCGGAAAACAGCTCCGCCAAAAATCAATTGACACCATTTTTATCCTGATCGACCAATCTGGATCTATGCACGAATCACTTATATATGCAGCAATATACGGGTGT
This sequence comes from Saprospiraceae bacterium, assembly GCA_043753405.1. Lineage (GTDB taxonomy): Bacteria > Bacteroidota > Bacteroidia > Chitinophagales > Saprospiraceae > Parvibacillus. The sequence goes on from JAYUWT010000333.1 coordinate 302, forward strand.
ATATTCAGCCGGATTCCGGCATTGAAGATCCATTTAGTATTATTTGATACAGAGATAGTAGACATGAGTGATCAACTTTCTGATCCGGTAGAGATCCTTTTTTCGTCACATATGGGTGGAGGAACAGATATAGGGTTAGGTCTGGCCTATGCCCATCAGACATGCGCCAATCCGGACAGGACTTTGTTGGTACTTATTTCTGACCTTGATGAAACTGAAGACGCCACCAGAATGTATAGGGCTTTGGATATGGTCATCCATTCGTTCAAAAAAATGTTGGTGATCCTAGCCCTGAATCAGGAGGGAAAGTCGGTGTGGAACAAGGAAATAGCTGCATCATATGTCGAAAGAGATATAACCTGTGTAGCTGCCACTCCGGAACAATTTCCGGATCTTTGTGCCACAGAAATTATTTTATCCCGCACTTAGGCATTTTCTTTGTTTTATCTTCGTTATACCATGCAGATATTGTCAACCCCCGGGAAGAGAGTTTATAATGACTTTATCCGGGAATACAATTTTTCAGTTGCAACATAAGATCAGACATATTATTTACATTTTCATTTTGAGCATCCTGTTTCTGGAAAGGGCTCAAGCTCAGGTGATAAAGATATATGGTATCGAACAGGATTCTGTAAGATTGAATGGTGCTATCCTGGATTTGAATAAAATAAATGAACGCGATACTTTTCTTTTATTTCATCCTGTTGAACGATTCTTAGATACCTTGCATTCCCTTGGCTATTATTCAGCCGCTCTGGACTCTATGGTTTATGACACTGCATTTATTTCCTTATATTTTTATCAGGGAGATAAATTTGTAATAGACCGGATCCTGATAAATTCATACAAGGAAATGATCAAAGCGGATACAGTCGATTTCATTAAAAATGATACGCTTAATCCTCAGAAAGTCATAATAAATAAAAGAAAGGAGCTACTTGGAGAGGCACTTTTGCTTGGTTATCCTTTTGCTGCCTTCAGGCTTATTCCTCACCTGAAGGACAATGGTCATGTCGATCTTATCATGGATCTACAGCCGGGCAAACTTTATCCCATAGGCGGTCTGCATGTGGTCGGTAATCTTAAGATATCGGAATATTATATCGAACGTATGATCGATCTACAGACAGGATTCCCATATTCTCCTGTCATAATGGATAAGGCATCAAAAAAGATCAGAGAACTGACTTTTGCTGAGCAATATAAGATGCCCATTGTTGTATTTGCGGAAGATAAGGCATATCTGGCATTATTTCTGAATAGAAAGAATGTTAATCGTTTTGATCTTTTAATCGGTGTTCAACCCAATACCAGTAATATCCCGGGCGTCAGTAACAGGTTATTGCTCACAGGTAATGCCACGATCGAACTCATCAATCAATTTGGACAGGGAGAAAAGATTGTCGGCGAATATTTTCAACCTTCAGCTATGAATCAACAACTTAGGCTTGAAGGTGAATATCCTTTTATCCTTAATACTCCGATTGGAATCAAATCGAGCTTCAGGCTATATCGGGCTGATTCAGCTTTTCTAGAAAAAATATTTGAAGTAGGGGCCCAATACTACTTTAATTATGATAGTAAAATGGAAGCCTTTTGGAATAGAAACCAGTCTGATATCGGCACCGTAGATACGCAAACCATATTGTTGACCAAAAAACTGCCTGCCAACCTGGATTATAAAACTGATTATTTTGGGCTGGATTACAATATCCAAAAACTCGACTTCAGGCTGAATCCGCGAAAAGGTTTTTCGATCGCTCTTAAAATGGGGGTAGGAAAAAGGAATATTATAAAAAATGACAAGATCCTGTCCCTACGTGCTACCGATCCTGAAGTATTTGACTATGCTTCCTTGTATGACACGGTGACTCTGACCACTACTTTATTTAAACCACAACTTGATGCTAAAATATTTATACCAATTTTTAAAAGACTGGCCATCATGTTCAGAACCAATGGGGGACTGATCACAGGTCCTAAACAAATATATAGTAATGAAAAATTCAGGATAGGAGGAAATAAAACGTTCAGAGGATGGAATGAACAATCTATTTATTCTGCGGGCTTCCTGATTGCCACTACGGAACTGAAAATGGTCCTCGATGAATTGGGCTCACTTTTCTTATTTGCTGACAACGGATTTATCAATAATTCTGATGCGCGGTTTAATAATTTTCGATGGAACATTGGGGTTGGAGCGGGAATCAATTTCGGAACCAAAGTGGGTGTATTTGGCCTGAGTGTCGCTGTGGGCAAAAACAAGACCATTCCTTTTGATTTTCAGGCGGCCAAGATCCATTTCGGATATCAAAGCGTGTTTTGAAAATTGTTAATTATTACTTTGAATCCTGAACAGGATGATCAATTTTTTTTAAATATTTATATCATTGACTCAAACTCTCAGTATAAAACGCTTCCAGTTTTTTATTGAACTTCATGATCTTTTTATTCATGGTAGTTCGAAATTTAAATATATTATAATCAGAGGCAAGATTGAATATCACTCCATTACCCGGCACCTGCATTTGACCAGGAATTTCAGTAAAGTCAGGTGTTAGTACTTTTAAATATTGCTTGGATTGACCCGAAGATGTTGTGATGTTGACATATCCCATAAGCAGAAATTTTGAAGCGGCAATTCCCAGAGACGGATCGGCCTTCATCTGATCGTTGAGAAAGTTGCGGTTGTTACCTGCAGTATCTGTCAACGAATAATCCTTGTCATATATAAATCTCACTTGTGAAAATTTATATACACTATCCATTGCGATTTTTAATATATGATTAAAAGTATCCCGATCACTAATGATGCTTCTCAATTCTTTTTCAGACCTGACAAGTTCTTTTTGGTCTGTTTTCGGATCTGACATTTTTTTCTCAAAATACCTAATCTGTGTACTGAAAGATTGCAATCTCACAATAAGATATCCATCTTTTAAATCTTTTATTAGGTTTTGTGCGTACTTTAATTGTTGGGATCTTTCCAGATCGAGCTTTTTTACATTTTGTCCATGTAATAAGTTACTTAGTAGAATTAAAATAAAAATAAAGCAGCTTTTCAGCACTTTTGACATAGTGGAATGTGTTATAGGTAAAATATAAAGATAAAATATCCATACAAGTTGTCTGCATTTTCTTTTAAAAGTGTTATTGCGTGCGACTTTTAAATATTTAACACAAAGTTTACCCCTTTTGTTTCTCTTTAATATAAATCAACTTGATTTAATATGCCAATATGGCTGATATGAAAAGTTGGAATAATATTTGCTTATAACTATATAGAACTTTCAATTTTATTTGAAACTTTAACAAAATCTTAATATCGACTTATCTAATTGTAAATCATTGATTTAAGTATATTTTTAAGATAAGAGTTTCTCAAATAACTGTCGATTTTAATATTTTGTTCAACGTACTATGCGTTTTAGTTGAACAAAAGTTTTAATTTTACATCAAAACAACAGATATGTCAATAATAGAATTTAATAAAAAGATAGATAATGTCTCTCAATACTTACATTCTTTTGCCCTCAATCTGACTAAAAATTCTGAGGATGCCAAGGATCTGTTTCAGGAGACTACTTACAGAGCCTTGGTCAATAAAGACAAATTTGCTCCGGATACCAATCTGAAAGCATGGTTGTTTACAATTATGAAGAACATCTTCATCAACAACTATCGCAAAAAAATGAAGGCCAACACCATCATGGATTCTACTAATAATTTATATTATCTGAATGCAGGTGGAGCCGAGCATAATCAGGGCGAGACCAATATGTTTATCAAAGAATTGAATGAAATGATTGAGCAACTTGATAATTCGCTTAGAATACCTTTCATGTTGCACTATGAAGGATTTAAATACCAGGAGATCGCTGACGAATTGGAATTACCACTTGGTACCATCAAAAGCAGAATATTTTTCGCTCGTAAGGAGTTGAAAAAAGTTATCAAAGATAGATACAGCAATATTTTCGATATTCGTATCAAAGACAAGAAAAAAGCCGTTTAACTAACAACCGATTTTTTTAATAGAATTTATTATAATTAACAGGGAACAAAGTACTTATTTTGTTCCCTGTTTCATTTTGTACAACTCTTGCTACTTGCCACAAAACTTAGATCTGAAAGACCGGTTCAAAGAAATCCTCCTCGGATGGTACGATCCGTATGCCAGGCCAATGCCCTGGAAGGGAGAAAAAGATCCTTATAAGATTTGGATCTCTGAAGTGATCCTACAGCAGACAAGAGTGGAACAAGGCTGGCATTATTATAATCGCTTTGTTGAAAGATTTTCCACTGTGGAAGAATTGGCCTCTGCTCCTATTGAAGATGTCCTGAAGCTCTGGCAGGGCCTGGGTTACTATCGACGTGCCAAAAATCTGCACCAAGGCGCCATTCAGGTGGTGAATGAACACGGTGGAAAAATGCCCCGGGACATCAAAGACATAAAAAACATCAGCAGCATCGGGGATTATACAAGTGCGGCAATAGCGTCTTTCGCTTTTGATCTTCCTCATGCCGTGGTTGATGGAAATGTTATCCGGTTATTGGCACGCATCTTTGGTATCATGGAAGCATTTGAGACCGGTTCCGGACGAAAATATTTTCAGACACTGGCAGAGGAGTTGATCGACCCAAATAGCCCTGCTTTTTACAATCAGGCTATCATGGATCTTGGAGCTACCGTATGTACACCGGCCTTGCCACATTGTCCGGAGTGTCCTTTTATAAAAACATGTTTTGCATTTCTTGAAAATAGGATCAGTGATTTACCCGTCCGTTCCAAGTCCATTAAAAAAAGGAACCGGCATTTTAATTATTTTGTCTTTAGAAGATCGGATCAGGTGCTTATATTCCAACGAAAGGCGAAAGATATATATGAGGGCATGTATGAATTTTACTTATTGGAAACTGCAAAAGTAATACCTGAAGCTCGTATTCATGACCAGATAAAAGCCTTGTCAGGACAAACGCTTTATTTCAGAAAAATTGAAATTAACAAACCTCATATTTTGACCCACCAACGGCTTCACATCATTTTTTATGAAATTAACATGGAGGGAATAGAAACTGTAGAGACTTGTGGTCAATGGATAAGCAATGAAGAGTTGAATAAATTACCTGTGCCAAAGTTTATTCATGATTATTTGAAAAGGTTAGAGGGTTAGAAGGTTAGAAGGATGGTAAAAAGTCCGAAATAGTCCGAAATAGTCCGAAAAAGTCAAAAGAAAGTCCTTTGTGAAACTTTGGCTCTCTTTGTGAAACTTCGTGATATAGCTTTCAAGAGTTTGTCGTTTGTTGTTCTGAATATTACTGATTTCCCATTACCTATTTATCTCTCTGTGTGTAGTAATTAAAGTCTGAAAAAGTCTGAGAGAACCCGAAAGAGTCAATAAAAAGTCCTTTGCGAAACTTTGCCTTCTTTGAGCAACTCTGCCATACAACTCTTTGTGAAACTTTGGCTCTCTTTGTGAAAATTCGTGATATAGCTTTCAAGAGTTTGTCGTTTTATGTTTGTCGTTTGATTATTACCTATTAAATTCTCTGTGGAACTCTCCCAAAACTCTGCGGAACTCTGTGATAACCTTCGAGCAACTTTGCGATACTAAAAAATGCAATTTCACAACTAATCATTACGTTATGATTCAAAGTTATAAGCATGACTCACCTTTTCATTGTTTTTATCTGCTCTTTATCAGCGCTTGCTTGTTCAGGCGATTCTCAAAGCGGTTTTGATAAGGAAATAGTATCTCACAAAAAAGTTGAAGCTCCTGAATCCAATATTGTCATAGACCGTTTTCTCCCGCCCACCGGATTTTACAGAAAGTCCAATGATAAAAATTCATTCGCCTGGTATTTAACTCATCTCACGCTCAAAGAGGAAGGTTCATTTGTAAAATATTACGATGGTACATTGAAAACAAATCACGGTGTGTACTCAGCTGTAGTCGATCTGCCTATCGGCGTTAAGAATCTGCAGCAATGTGCGGATGCAGTTATAAGATTGAGAGCAGAGTATCTATTTGAGCAAAAAAGATATACTGAAATTCATTTCAACTTTCTATCAGATGGAAAGCCCAGGCACTATGAAGATTTTGTCAAAGGAGATCATTCTTATAACGTTTTTTGGGACTACCTCGAACACATTTTTGAGTTTGCAAATACGGCTTCACTTTCAGAAGAAATGAAAAGTATCAACATAAGCCAGGCTAAGCCGGGTGATATCTTGATCCAAAGGAAACAACCTTATGGCCACGCCGTTATCATAGTTGACATGGTGGAAAACGATGATGGTAAAAAACTGTACATGCTGGCACAAAGTTACATGCCTGCTCAGGAGATCCAGATCCTCAACAATAAATTTGATCCCTCCAAAGGTTCCTGGTTTGATCTTGACAGACAGGAGATCCTGACACCTGAATGGACATTTAGGAAAGAGCATTTGAAGCGGTTTGTTGACAGGCACTAGATTCTAGACTCTGGACACTAGAAGTTAGGAAGTTAGGAAGTTAGGAAGTGAGAAGGTTAGAAGGTGATACATCGACTATATTATCGATTACTTTTGTAAAAAATCTTCACGCCCTTAGTGCTTATTTGCTACTTTGCGTGAACCTGAATAAAATAAGTTCACGCAAATCCGCAAAGACAGGACACGCAAAGTCCGCGAAGTTGCAGCCTATTTTTATTGGTGGACAGTATATAATTACTTTAAACGTTCTTTCCAACTTTTCAAAAACTGAATAAATCTGTAATATTGAAGAGTTATTAAGTGAAAATTAGACAAACTTACTTATTTATAGTTTTAAGATTAAAATACTTCGTGTCCATTGCACTTCTTTGCAACTTTGAGTGAACTCATAAATTTATCTCTTATGGCTTTTTACCAATTCAAATTCACCCAACATATCAATGCCTCACTGGATGATGTCTGGGCTTTTATTTCCGACCCCGCTAACCTTAAAGAGATAACCCCTCCCACTCTTGGATTTGAAGTCACATCTGATGATAAGTGTGAAAAAATGTATGCGGGCATGATCATCACCTATTTCGTCCGCCCGCTATTAGGAATTAAAATGAGATGGGTTACGGAGATCACCCAAGTGAAAGACAAAGAATATTTCGTGGACGAACAGCGACTCGGCCCATACACAATGTGGCATCATCAGCACCACCTTACGCCGGTTGCAGATGGAGTCCTCATGGAAGATATTGTGAGTTACATCCCTCCATTTGGATTTATCGGTGCTATAGCAAACAAGCTAATTATCCGGTCGAAGCTGGAAGAGATCTTTGAATACCGGAGGAAGATAATAGAAGACAGATTCTAGATGAAGTCAGAAGTCAGAGGTCAGAGGTCAGATTGTTTCGGTGAGTTGAGCGTAGGCTGCGCCTACGTTCGTGTGTCAACAAAATTTCATTTTAAATATTAACTTTAATTATCAATAATTTATAATTAGGTTTATCTTTTAAACTTTTCGCTACAAGTCATCCCTACTCGTCCCCATCTTCTTTAATCCTTGTCTTTTCTATTTAGTCTTATTCTCACATTATATTACGCCTCCCTAATTTCCATCACCTTTATTCATTAAAATACTTGTTTATATTGATGCCAAACCGTACCTTTGTGGCGAATTTTGGAAAACCTGCATAAAACCTTTGCAGGCAAAGCAATTTAAAGCATATGACCAAGTTGAATCCATCTTTAAATAAATACCTTTCGGGCCTTTTATACCCGTTGATATTTTTTATTTTCCTGATGCCGTCTTATTCAGTTGCTCAGGAACATGGCGCAGTTGAAGAAGAGAAAAAACAGGAGGAAATTGGAACAATCGCCCATGAGGAGCATGAAGAAGCGGAAGCTTTCAATATGCAGGACATGATCTTCAATCACATCAACAACTCCAACGAATTTCACCTGTTCGGACATATCTCCATTCCACTTCCTTGCATACTTTATTCCAAAGAAGACGGGTTCACCACCTTTATGTCATCAAAACTTGATCACGGCCACAAAGCATACAACAGATATGTGCTGGATCATGGTACAGTAAAGAGATTGCCTATCGGCTTCCCGGAAGGTGAGGTGAAGATCGGCCACATGACCCATGAGAAAGTAGAAAAAGTTGAGTTCACCAAATTACAGCATGAAGGCACAGAATACGATGTTCACAGCGCATCCAACCTGATGAAATTCACTTCATTTTATGATCTGTCCATTTCCAAAAACGTGTTCACGATGTTGCTTGCTGCATTGATCCTTTGCCTGATCTTCTTCTCAGTTGCAAAAGCATATAAAAAAAGACCCGGCCAGGCACCAAAAGGTTTGCAGAACTTTATGGAGGTCATCGTCAACTTTATCATCGATGAAGTGGCTAAACCGATGTTGGGTCACAAATACATGACCTTCCTTCCATATTTGCTTACCATATTTTTCTTCATCATGACAGTCAATCTGATGGGATTGATACCATTTTTTCCCTTTGGCGCCAACGTAACTGGAAATATTGCCACGACAATGGCTTTGGCCTTGTTAACATTTATCATTACTAACATCAATGGTAACGGAGCTTATTGGAAACACATCTTTTGGATGCCGGGCGTGCCTGCTCCGATGAAGTTATTCCTTGCACCTATTGAATTTATGGGTGTATTCATCAAACCGATATCTCTCATGATACGTCTTTTCGCCAACATCACGGCGGGTCACGTCATCATCCTGAGTTTGGTTGGTTTGATCTTTGTTTTCGGTAAAGTTGGTACTAGTGTTGCAGGAGCAACCACAGGTGCTTTGGTAGCAATACCATTTACTATGTTTATGAACTTGATAGAAGTGATAGTTGCCTTGATTCAGGCATTTATCTTTACAATATTGTCGGCGTCATATTTTGGAGCGGCAACTGAAGAAGCACACCATTGATAATTATAAATTATTAATTATAAATGGGGCGAAGAGGGGAGATGGTAGCAAGCCCTGGAAGGGCGACATCAAATAGCGAATTGCTTTAGCTTTTCGCTCTAATAAAAAAACACAGAAAAAAAGTTTTCTGTCCAAAGTTAAAGAAAGAGATCCAGATCAAAGAAGCATCCTCACGGAGCGTCCTTCTCACCATCTAACCTCTTAACCTTCTAACTTCAAAAAAAGAATTTTAAACAAATTAAATATATAATTATGTACGCAGCTATTGGAGCAGGATTGGCAGCTATCGGTGCCGGAATTGGTATCGGTCTTATCGGCGGAAAAGGTATGGAAGCAATTGCTCGCCAGCCTGAAGCAGTTGGAGATATCCGTAACAACATGTTGATCTTCGCGGCATTCGTGGAAGCGGTAGCGCTTTTCGCCGTGGTGGTAGCTTTCCTTGGTTTATAATCAGGAAACAAAAACTCTGACCCGTTGAGAAGACGGTTGGTTGATCACCGGGTCTTTTTTTTTAAAAATTATCAATCTAATATAATATGGTATTATTAGCTGAATTTAATGTCATCAAGCCGGATCCGGGATTATTCTTCTGGACGGTAATTATCTTCGTGGTACTTTGGTTCATCCTCGGCAAAAAAGCATTCGGACCTATAGCAAAAGCATTGAAGGATCGTGAAGATTCGATCAAGGATGCACTTGCCCAGGCCGATATAGCCCGGGCAGAGATGAGCAATCTTAAGTCTGAGAATGAGCAATTATTGATTCAGGCAAGAGAAGAAAGAGCTGCCGTGCTTAGAGAAGCCAAAGATGCTGCTTCACAGATCGTTGCCGAAGCTAAAAACAAAGCGAAAGAGGAAGCAGGAAGGATCCTTGCAAGTGCCAACATGGAAATAGAAAACCAGAAAAAAATGGCGATCATGGAAGTGAAAAACCAGGCAGGATTGATGGCGGTTCAGATCGCAGAAACTGTGATCAGAAAACAATTGAGCAATGACAACGCGCAAATTGAACTTGCCCAATCATTGGCCAATGATATCAAGCTCAATTAATAACTAGCATTTA
>JAYUWT010000334.1:0-30592 GCA_043753405.1 Saprospiraceae bacterium
CAACTTTTTATATCTTAATTGTATGGAGAAAAAATTTGTTGTAGATAGTTTCAACCATTTGGACAATTATAAAAATTTCAGGACTTTCTCAGCTTCTCCTGAAAAAATTGCTATCAAAAGAAACAAATTAATAACTAATTCCAAAACAGAAAATTATAAATTGAAAACAATTTATAAAAAAGAAATTCTTTAATAAGTAAATTTAAATCTAAATGATAAAAACCTCAATTTTCTTTCTAGTATTCCTCTTTCTTCACATCTCTTCCTTCTCCCAAACCCAGGCGGAAATGAACCTGGAAGCACATGAAAACTATAAAAAAGCAGATGCAGAATTAAATAAAGTTTATAAGGAATTGATGAAATTGCTTGATAAAAACGATGTAGAATTATTAAAGAAAGCCCAAAACAATTGGATCAGATATCGCGATTCTCATTGTACGTTCGAATCTCAGCCATATGAGGGAGGAAGTATTCAGTCTTTGATCCAGAATGCATGTCTTGAAGCCGTTACAAAAACCAGGATCGATGAGTTGAAAGTAAGCATTTCAGATCGGGATATGTGATCTCATCCCTCATAGGCTTTAATAAAAACTGGTAAATGATTAATATTCTTAATGGATTTTTTACAAAAAATTATAATTTATATTGAATTCAACAGTAATGCAGGCATATGGGAAAGTTTTGGCAATGGGATCGATCCAAAGACATAATTATGGAAAAAGCTTTAACGGATAAAAACTATTTACTCGAGAAATACCCGGGCAAGGGTGGCTGGACGTATGTGATAATTCCTGAAGTCGAGCAAGATAAAAAAGCTCCATTTGGATGGGTAAAAGTGAAAGGAACAATAGACAACTTTGAGATAAAAAATTATAAATTAATGCCTATGGGAAACGGTAGATTATTCCTGCCGGTAAAAGCGGAGATCAGAAAAAAAATCAAAAAAGAAAAAGGAGATTGGATAAAGGTCGTTTTATATGAGGATCATGATGAAATGGAAATCACTGAAGAACTCATTCTATGCCTGAAGGAAAGCGATACTTACCAACTTTTCATGGCCAGCTCAGAGGGTGAAAAGAAAGCTTTTGTGGACTGGATCTATGAGGCGAAAACTGAAAAAACAAAGGTGGACCGCATCACGAGGACTATTTATAAACTGCAGATGGGATTAAAATTTGCCGATAAAATTAATTGATCAAAGTTTGGAAGGTTTATATTTGTTAGCATTATATATCTGGTCAACATTAACTTCTTTTTTATTCTCCAATCCAAAAATTATAAAAGAATGATACATCAAAATAAACTATGGATCTTGTTACTCTTTAGTATGATGATTTCGTGCAAGAAATCTGAAACTTCTCAAAATGTTACGAACGATCCATCAATTACGATAGACAACAATGGCGTCAATATTGAATATGAGGACAGCGGACTGGGCGATACTACCCTCCTCCTTGTTCATGGATGGGGTATCAACAAGGAATATTGGGTAGACCAGGTCAAATATTTTTCTGATGAATACAGGGTCGTCACTGTTGACCTGCCTGGTTTCGGGCAGTCAGGAAAAAACAGAAAAAACTGGTCAGTAGAAGAATATGGAAAAGACCTCACCAAGGTTATTAATAAACTTGATCTTGAAAATGTGATCATTGTAGGTCATTCCATGAGTGGGGCTATTGTGCTCGAGACCGCTTTAAAAAACCCTGAAAAAATAATCGGTGTCGTGAGTATTGACAATTTTAAAAATACAGGAGTGCCTGTAACTGCCGAATCAAAAGCCGAAAATGAAAAGATATTTGCATCGATCCGGGCCAGATTTAAGGCTTCGATAGCTGGGTATGCCAATCAGGCTTTATTTTCTAAAGAAACCGATACGCTTATCAAACAAAGGGTGGTCAACGATATGATCAGCTCTGATTCTATCATAGCCGTGGACTGTATGGAGGAGGGTGAAAAATATCCACTGGATGACAAGCTAAGATCTTTGGATAAAACACTCTACCTCATAAACAGTACGTATTATCCAACAGATACTGTGGCTTTTACCAGAAATAAAATTGATTTTAAATTGTTTCAACAAAATGGTGTAGGCCACTATGGCATGATCGAAAAACCGGATGACTTCAATTTGCTTTTAAATAAAGTGATCCGGGATATAAAACAATAGTTTAGCGGATTTTGGGATATTGGCAGGATATATTCTCGTCCTCTGGTTTTTGGCTTCGTTTACTTTGAAGGAATCTGAATGAAATGATCCATCGAATTACGAACACCGAAAGTTGATCAGCGAACAGTTGCTCAGAATATACTGTTGTTTAAAATTCGTTCAACTCCTTATTTGCATTTATTTAAATACAGGAATTCTTTTAGGAAAAGTGGCATTATAGTTAAAATGAAAAAATTATGGATCCAAAGAAAATACTTACCTCAGCGATCGTTGGAACTTCAGCCATGTCCTTGTTCAGTTATATTGTTTCAAAATTGGAGGACAAAGATTTCCGCGAACCTGTAGTACTTGCAAAGCTCCTAAAAAAACTCCCACTGGAAATGGACAAACATGAAAGGTTAATAGCTGGGTGGATCGGCCATTATGGTGTAGGTGTTATGTTTACCACGCTGTATGACCAATTGTGGGGTCGAAAAATAATTAAACCCGGCATTGGATCCGGTTTGTTGTTTGGGGCCCTGGGAGGGCTAACGGGAGTTATCGTATGGAAGATCACTTTCTTGTTACATCCACGCCCACCCTCAAAAGACCTTAAAGCTTATTTTAGTCATTTACTACTCGCACATCTGGTGTTTGGGGCGTTTTCAGCTGTGGGGTATAATTTGGTGGATGGGAAGGAGTAGTGATATAAAATCAATCTCTAAGAATAGGTTGAACCTAGTATTATGGGAATATTCTTCACACGGGCACGAGTTAAAAACTCGCGCCAGCGTTGGAATGAGGAGTAAAGAACACAAAAAAAGCCGATCAAAATTGACCGGCTTTTGCTCCCCCTGCAGGACTTGAACCTGCGACCCTCTGATTAACAGTCAGATGCTCTAACCAGCTGAGCTAAGGAGGAATGTTATTTTAATCAGAAACCTAGTTCCTTCTTAAAAAGCTCGGCAAAAGTAAGTTTTATTATTTTAATTTTACAATCTTTGCGAAAATATTTTTAATGAAGTTAGTAACTGTTGGAACAGTAGCATTTGATGATATCGAAACACCTCGCGGAAGAGCAGAAATGGTCATAGGAGGTGCAGCAACATATATAAGTAGGTCAGCATCTTTTTTTATTGAGAGTCAGGGTATTGTATCTGTAATTGGAGGTGACTTTCCTGAAAAGGAATTGGATGAAATGAAGTCCCTGGGAATTGATATTGATGGAATCCAGATAAAGAAAGATGAAAAATCGTTTTTCTGGGCAGGAAGATATCACGACAATATGAACAAAAGGGACACCCTGATCACTGATCTGAATGTCCTGGCTAACTTTGAACCTAAACTTCCGGAGTCATACAGGTCAGCTGAATACCTAATGCTTGGGAACCTGACACCTGATATTCAGATGGATGTTCTTAAGCAGATGCATTCACGTCCCAAATTGGTTGTCCTTGATACAATGAATTTCTGGATGGATGTAGCTTTTGACGGTTTGGTTTCGGTTTTAAAAAAGATCGATGTCCTTACGATCAACGATGAAGAAGCCCGCCAATTAAGTGGTGAGTACTCTTTGGTCAATGCTGCAGCTGTGATACACAATATGGGCCCAAAATACCTAATTATTAAAAAAGGTGAACATGGAGCACTTCTATTTCACGAAGGTTTGGTATTCTCATTCCCGGCATTACCAATTGCAGAAGTAATGGACCCAACAGGTGCAGGCGATACCTTCGCCGGAGGATTCATTGGATATTTGGCTAAAACCGAGGATTTGTCTTTCAATAATATGAAAAAGGCTATAGTTTACGCTTCTGTCATGGCCTCCTACTGTGTTGAGGATTTTTCCTTGACTAAACTTAAGGAATTAACACAGCTGGATATTTCAAACAGGGTGGATGAATTCAGGTCACTTACGCAGTTTGCTATTTAAAAACATAAATTGAGAAATTGATTTCCTAATGACTTTCCCTTTTTAGGACGAACTGTTACAATTTGCGGACTAAACGTTGGCAAGGCATAAAAGAAGTAAGGTTCAGATAGTTTATATTTGTTTATTGTTTTACACATAAATAAATATAATATGAATAAGCTTTTTATTTGTTTAGTATTTTTATTCTCCGGTCTTGGTGCAATAGGACAAACACAATTGACCGTGCCTGAAGCAAGCCAGTCTGCATCTATTTCTCAGCGTATCGGGATCACTGATATAAGGATCGATTATCACAGTCCCCTTGCCAAAGGAAGGGAAGTATGGGGCAAGTTAGTACCTTACAATGAAGTTTGGCGTGCAGGAGCCAACGAGAATACTACTATTACATTTACTCATGATGTCAAAATCGAAGGTACTCCCGTACCGGCCGGAAGATATGGCCTTCATATGATACCTACTGAAAAAGAATGGACCGTTATTTTATCCAAAAACGCTGATGCCTGGGGTAGCTTTTTTTACAAACAGTCCGAAGATGTTGCCCGTGTTAAGGTGATACCCACCGCAGGTAATATGCAGGATTGGTTAAGTTATACATTTATGGACCCTAAGGATCAGTCTGTCATCGTCGCTCTGAGATGGGAAAAAATATCCGTGCCTTTTAAGATCAATGTAGATGTTCCTGAGATTGTGTTCCAAAATATGAACAAAGAATTAACAGGGCTCAATGGGTTTTTCTGGCAAGGTTACAATCAGGCTGCTGCTTATAGTTTCCGAAACAATGTACATATGGATAAAGCATATGAGTGGGCAGACAGATCTATTAACATTCAACCCAATTTTACTAACCTAACCACAAAAGCAAAGATGCTTGAAAAGCAGGGAAAAAAAGACGAAGCTACTGCATTGCATGCAAAGGCAGTTCCATTGGCAGATGAAATTCAGTTGAATGCTTACGGTTACGAATTGATGGGTGCCGGCAATACAAAAGAGGCCATTGAAATATTCAGATTGAATGTAAAAAAATATCCCGGTTCATGGAATGTTTATGACAGTCTTGCCGAGGCCCTCCAAAACATGGGTGATAAAAAAGGAGCGTTGGAAAATTATAAATTGGCCCTGACTAAAGCTCCGGATAATCAGAAAAAACGCTTGCAGACCACGATCAATTCTCTGATGTAAGCTTTTTGATTTCTAAATATGTGATCACAAACAACTATTAATCGGTACATAATTTTAATTCATCCCAGCGAGCTAAAGCCGGTCATTTTTGATCGGCTTTTTTAATTATATCAATTAACAAAATTTAACCTGGGAAATAAAAAATCCGGTTAAAAATTAATCTTTAACCGGATCTTTTAGAAATATTCAGATTTCATTACTTCGTAAAATATCCCGAATTTGTCTCCTCCTTATTCCTGATCTTCTCACTATACATTTTGCGAGCCGTGTGTTCCTTTTGGAACATTTCAGTCATGCCCGCTTCCGTTTTCTGCCATGTCAAAGTATTCTCAATTGAAATAGATCTGGCAAATTTTTCTACATCATGATCAGCTCCGATGTAAGTAAATGTCCACTTCTTTTGTTTCAACTCTTCGATCAGTGTTTTTATAGCCGGACCTGTAAATTCCTTTGAAGCATTTTCTGCTCCATCTGTCAAAATGGTTACCAAAACATTGTATTCAGATACATTTTGAAGGATCTGTCTTAATTTTCCAAAACTAAATCCCATTGCATCATAAAGCGGCGTCGAGGCATTTGGTTGATACCTATTAGCATCGATCTCATTCAATTTACTGACGGGGTCCATGTAGTGCAGGATCTTGTGACCAAGACCATTAAAAGAAACCAGTGATATGAAGTGTTCCTGTTCCTGATATCCGGATTCAATGCCTTTGATGGTCTGGACGATCTCGTTGAATCCCTTTATAATGTTGTCTTTGATCCCATGCATGGAACCACTTTCGTCCAGGATGATGAGGTTGTGCACGTGATGTTTGTTGCTCATTTTTAAATTTTTTAAATGATGATGAAATAATAAATAGCAATCAAACCAAACAACCAAATATCATGGATTACCGGATGATGAAATATAACTACTAACAATAAATAACCCGCGTTTTTAAAATTAGTTCCTAAATTATTTTATTTAATTTTTGGAGGAATATACTCTACTGAAGGTCCCTTTGGAGGGGGAAGGCAAAAGTCTTTGATATGGTTTTTTAAAATACTATCCAGCTTGATAGTGTCTACTGTAGCCATTCCAACCCTACTCTACATCAAATAAGTTAATTTTTTAATCCTTGATCTAGATAAATTCTGATTTTATAAATGTAATCAATCCTGTTCGCTTTCGCCATTCAAATGTCTTTTGATTAAATTTTATTTCAATAATATGAAGCACTTTTATTTTGATTGTCAGCACTTTACAAATATTTTACACATTATAAAAAAATTTATGTGTTAAATTGTTTTCCCTAAGATAATAAACGTACGAATTATTTCGTACCTTTATCATATTGTTAATCAAAACAGGTAAAATGAATTTCGATCCAACCAAATCCGAACTGGAGATCCTACAAGTCCTCTGGCAACATGGCCCCTCCACGGTGCGGTTTATCAACGATAAACTCAACGAAACGAAGGAGGTGACCTATACTTCTACGCTAAAGCTCATGCAGATCATGGCAGAAAAAAAGATATTAAAAAGGGACGAAAGTAACATGAAGCACATCTACCACGTCATAGAAAAGGAAGAAAAAGCAAAAGAGTATCTCCTGGATAAATTTGTGGATACCATGTTTGGAGGTTCGGCGAGTGGCCTGATGATGCAACTACTCGGTAATAAATCCACTTCCAAAGATGAGATCCAGGCCATCAGATCTTTATTGGAAAAAATGGAAGAGGAATAATTATTATAAAAATCAAAAACATCAGCAATGATCTCTAAAGTTATATTTTTCACTTTGATACATTCCCTCTGGATAGGACTCGTAGTAGCTATCATTTGCGGAATAATATTATTGTCCACAAAAAAAGCAACACCCCATTTTCGGTACAATTTATTAAGCGCGAGCCTGACCCTGTTCACTTTAGGAATCACCTATGCGGCATGGTATGAATTCAATATTGCGGCCACATCTGCTGAATTACAAGGGCTAAACTTTTACTGGCGTGAAATAGATACTATGATCCCCGCATTCTTTTCTCCCGAAAAAAATTCAGTTTATGAAAATATCATACAGATCCTTTCTGATTGGAAAATGAGCTTACTGGAATATTCCAATCCCCTCCTATGGATCTGGTCCATCGTGATGAGTTATAAGGTCCTACAATTATTCAGGTCAATGCAACACATTAACAAACTTAAAAAAACGGGTTTATTGGCCTTGGACGAACAACTCTTATTAAAGTCTGAAAGCCTCAGGGAGCAATTTAAGATCAGCGCCGCAGTAAAACTATTTTACTCAAGCATGGCCGCCGTTCCACAGGTCATTGGCTGGCTGAAACCTGTGGTCCTCATACCCATCGGACTTATCAACCATCTGAGTCCTCAACAGGTAGAAGCAGTGATCGCCCATGAACTGGCCCACATCAAGCGCAGGGACTACATCATTAATTGTCTTCAATATGTGCTGGAAATATTCTTCTTTTTCAATCCATTTCTGTTATGGATCTCCTATAAGATCAAAGAAGAAAGAGAACATTGCTGTGATGATCTCGTAATGGTCACCCACTACCGAAAAAAAGATTATATCAAAGCACTCATCGTGTGCAGCGAATATTCTGCTTATACACCGGTGCAAGCACTAACACTTATAAAAGGAAAAAATCAATTATTAAAAAGGGTAACCCGATTACTAACCAATCAAAATCTAACATTTAATAACATGGAAAAATTTGTATTGATCTGCTTGTCATTATTTATGATAAGTTTCGCCAGCCTGTATGGAACCAAAATCAAAGACCTTCCCGTCATCGAATATCTTAGCGACAAAATCAATGAATTTCAATCCGATACCATTAAACCAAAAGTGGAACATAAGATCAGGATAGAAAAAAGCACCATTACCACAGATAAAGATGGTGTAAAAAAAGAAGAAAAAATACTGATAGACACATCATACACGACAGATGAAGAAAACCTGGGGCATGGGCCCATCATTCTGGATGGTGGAAAATTTATTTTTCCTCCTTCAGAACCTTTTATGGTGCCATTCCCTAATAATACATTTACCTGGAAAGGCTTTCCCGAAAATGAACTTTTTGAAGAGGGTTTATCTGATGAAGACCGAAGGCAACTAAATGATGAGATGAAAGATGTGACCATTTATCTTAGAGAAAATGGCAAGGTCATCGAGCGTCACATCAAAGATGCCACCGTCCATTTTAATGAATGGAATAAGGCAAACAAACAACAACAAAAGGAATTATTCAGGTACCATAAAGAGGGCAATGAGCACAGAATAAATATCAATGAGGAAGAAATAAAAAGAATGGCGGAAGAGGCCGGACGTTACTTTTCAGAGCATGCAGAAGAATTGAAAAGAGAACTTGGCAAATTGGATCAATTAAGAGATTTGGAGATTAATATAAGAGTGCCGGGTGAACATCCTGAAAACTTCAATTTTAATTATAATAAATCAGACATTGAAGAAAGGCATATCAAACTGAAAAGAGAAAAAGAGATGAAGCAAAAGGACAAAGAAATGTTAAAAAAAGATTTTAAAATGAATTTCGGACCTGACAGGATGTTTATGGAAAGACCATCTAAGATGAATGATCCTAAGATGGAACAAATACACAATATGCTGATCCTTGACAAGATCATCACGGCAGGCTCACTGAGGTCTATCAGCCTGGACGACAATCAATTCATAGTCAATGGTGTGATCCAGTCTAAGAAAGTTCATAAAAAATATAAAAAAATGTTCCTCAAAGGAGATGATGATCGACTTAAGTTAAATTACATGTAATCCGTTCAAAGAAAAAATTACTTTCAAAACGGTAATTTGTTATATGGTTATATCAAGTTTTTAACTGCAAAAGAAGTAAAAATTCATCAGAGTTAACTTCCGGCATATTAAGCAGTAAAAAGGGGTTGCCTGCCGGCAACTCCTTTATTTTTAGTTTGTATCACAAAGTTTCGCGAAGAAAAGCAAAGTTGCACAAAAGGATTATCGAAGGGAACTCTGACATCTGAACTCTATTTTACCGCAAAGATTTTTTGATCACCAATTATCACTTCCTTGAATATCTAAAATCTACCTGAAATGAAATTGGGCTTGAGAGATATAAACTGATATTATTTTAATACAAAAAATATGAAACCAATATAATCTATTCACCATCCTTCTCATCCCGCAACTCCGTTCCTCCGTGCGGGACTTCCACTTCGTTCCAGCCTTCTAACTAGCTTACACCACCGCAAAATCAATCAATTTCCGCCTATATACAGACAAAACCTTTGACTTCGAAACAAAACCAAGATAAATACCATTTTCACAAACAGGCAGGTTCCATGCGCTGCTGCTTTGAAACTTGTCCATTACCTGTTCCATACTATCAGAAGATTGGATGATCTCAGGAGCCCCATGCATTAATTGAGAAACCATTAAAGTATCATACTGAGCCTGGTCAAACATGATCGTGCGTATATCATCCAAAGTTACTACCCCAAGAAAATGATTGGTCTCATCAAGAACAGGATAAATATTACGCGTAGAATGCTCTACCGCATTAAACAATACTTCTCTCAGTGTCATATCGGGCGTGATCGGAATAAAATTGGTTTCTATGACCTTGTCCAGAGCCAACATAGTCAGGACAGCCTTATCCTTATCATGGGTGATCAATGAACCCTGCTGAGCTAATTTTTCCTGATAGACATTATATTCGGTAAAGTACCTGTTGATACTATAACTAATAGCTGAACAGACCATCAATGGAAGCATCAATTCATACGTACCTGTCAATTCAGATATCATGAATATTGCTGTCAAAGGAGCATACATCACTCCGGCCATTTGAGTTGCCATCCCCACCAATGCAAAATTAGTTTCTGAAACATGTCCTATCTGGGAATAATTGATCAGCAAAGCAACGCCGTAACCCATACAAGCTCCCGACATCAGTGAAGGCCCGAATATTCCTCCTACCCTTACAGCTCCGATGGTGGCAGAGGTCGCAAAAGCTTTAAGTGTAACCAGCGTAAACATTAATCCTGCTACCAACAATTTGTTTTGCGAACCAAACCAGCTATTATTGCCCATCACGATATGATGTTTTCCGATGAGCAAGGCTTTGATGGTTGAATAACCTTCTCCATACAACGAAGGAAACCAGAAAACGAGTCCTCCCAGGATCAATGCACCTACTGCCAAACGCATCCCTTTGCGCCGGATCAAGGCAAACATGATGCCCATTTTTTTATAAATAGTGATAAAATAAAGGGAGGTCAATGATCCAATGATGCCAAGGACAACATAAAATACCAGATCCTTGGGTGCGAACTTGTCCTGAACGACAAATTTAAATATGGTGTCGTCACCATACATCCATATGGATGTGATCGCCCCTGCAGAAGAGGCAAGTAACATTGGGACGAGGCTTGCCAATGTCAGGTCCAGTGAAAATATTTCTATTGCAAAAATTATTGCCCCAAGTGGGGCGTGGAAAACTGATGCCAATGCCCCCGCTGTGGCACAGCCTATCATAAGATTGACCGTCTTTTGATTGAGGTGAAATAAACGCGCCAGATTAGATCCAATAGAAGAACCCATAAATACTGTGGCGCCCTCCAAACCCACAGAACCACCAAAACCTACCGTCAATGGAGCAGTGATCAGCGGAGAATACATCCCCTTGCGCGGCATTACTCCGTTGTTTTTGGAGATCGCATACAATGTGTCTGAGATACCCTGTCCTGCCATCTTTCCCAGGATAAATTTTGAGGCCAGATAAGTCAGCGTCAATCCCAGGGCAGGAAAAATAAAATAAAATATGGTGAAATAATTTTGAACAAATTCCTGCTGCACGATCCATTTGATCTCGTAAGTCAGATTTTTGATCAGTACTGCTCCAAGTCCACTTATAAAACCAATGAGGATACTGCAAAATAATACAAATTGCCTCTCCGGAATGTGTTTAATTCTCCAGATCAAAAAAACTTTTAACCGACTTCTAAGATAAGACATGGAATTTCAAAAAATATTGTACAAAGATGCTGAATATTAATGGAATTATAAATGATGAATGCTAAATGGTGAATTATAAATGGTGAATTATAAATGATAAATGAGTCCGGATCATTGTTGCGATGCTTACAGGCTCCGATATCTATTGAAGTTAAGAGGTTAGGAAGTTAGGAGATCGTTTTGAATTTAAAATATTAGATTGTCAATTACTTATTACCAATTACCTATTACCTATATCTAGAATCTAGAATCTAGTGTCTAGTATCTATCTTCTGATTCAAACCCAATCCCTGGGATGCAAGCACACCTCCACCAATTTTTCTTCCTCACTTCCCGGCTCTATATGATAATCATAATCAAACCTGACTCTTGGAGGAAGGCTCATCAATATACTTTCAGTGCGACCGTTTGTCTTTAAGCCGAAGATCGTCCCCCTATCATGTAATAAGTTAAACTCGACGTATCTGCCTCGCCTGATCTCCTGCCAATATCGATGACTTTCATCCCATGGGATTTCTTTTCTTTTATCTACAATGGGTAAATAAGCATCTAAAAAATATGACCCGTTTGCTTTTTGAAATTCAAAAACTGAAACAGGATCGGACGCTTTTAGATAATCATAAAAAATACCTCCTATACCACGCATCTCATTGCCCCGGTGACTGTTTGTAAAATATTCATCACATTGAATCTTGTATTTAGGATACAGGTCTGATCCAAATGCATCGAGCGTTCTCTTCAAAGTGTTATGAAAGTGTACAGCATCTTCTTCAAATAAATAATATGGTGTAAGATCTGTACCTCCTCCCCACCATCTGTCAATGACTTCATGCTGAGCATTATACAATTCGAACAATCGCCAGTTAGCATGAATAGTCGGCACAAAAGGGCTTTCAGGATGTAAAACCAGGCTAAGGCCGCAGGCAAACCAAAATTCACCTTTAATACCCAGTTGCTTTTCCATTGTTTCACTTACCGGTCCATGCACGACTGAGGTATTCACACCTCCTTTTTCAAAGATATTTCCACCGGATATCACCCTTGTGCGTCCTCCTCCACCTTCGGGTCGTTCCCACAGATCCTCCCTAAACATTGCTTTCCCATCCACACTTTCAAGAGCCGCACATATCTCATCCTGGAGCGATGACACATAAGAGATCCAGGATTCTTTAGAAAATTCTTCGTTTTGATTTTGCCCGTCCATCAGTTGTTAATTATTTTCCACAGCCAATTTAGAATAATCAAATTCTTTTACTGTATCCACAAAAGTTCTGGCTGCATCGACGGGTACAGTAGGAAGGATGCCGTGGCCAAGATTTGCAATGTATCTACCGGGTCCAAATGACCGGATCATCGACTTAACTTCTTTTTTAATGACATCCAATGGTGCATATAATTTTGCCGGATCAAAATTACCTTGCAAGGTTATATCTTTCCCTGCAAATTGACGTGCCATAGAAGCCGGTATGCACCAGTCTATTCCCAGACCTGCCGCACCCGTATCAGCCATAGCACCCAGTGAGTGCCATGCCCCTTTCGCAAAGATGATCGTCGGTGCGAGGTCTTTCACGGCTGTTACGATCTGTCGCATATATCTTAATGAATAAGTTTCAAAATCCTGAGGACCCAGTAAACCACCCCAGCTGTCAAATATTTGAACAACATCGGCACCTGCTTCTATCTGGCCTTTGAGATAAGCTATGGTCGTATCTGTGATCATTTGTAACAACAAATGGGCTTCTGCAGGTTTGGTATAACAAAATGCCTTAGCTTCATCAAAAGTCTTGCTTCCTTTACCCTGCACCATATAACACAATAATGTCCAGGGAGAACCGGCAAAACCGATCAATGGTACCTTGCCATTGAGTTCTTTTTTGATCATCCTGATCGCATCAAAAACATATTCCAGGGTTTCATGTACATCAGGTACCCTGATCCGGGCAAAATCTTCTTTGTACCTGATGGGGTCAGGCAAGATGGGTCCCTGACTTTCGATGAGTTGCACTTCAAGGCCCATTGCCTGAGGAATAACCAGAATATCCGAAAAGAGTATCGCGGCATCCACACCAATTATATCTACTGGTTGCAGCGTAATCCTGCAAGCCAGCTCAGGTGTTTGACAACGTTCGAAAAAGCCATACTTAGCCCTGAGTACCATGTATTCAGGTAAATACCTGCCTGCCTGGCGCATCATCCACACAGGTGGACGTTCAGTAATTTCTCCTCTCAGGGTCCTTAATAAAAGATCATTCATTTCTTAAAATATTTATTTAACTCCAGCAACATTGCCTGCTGATCCGGAGTGGTATTTAGTATTATTGGATTATCTGTATTTTCACTGAGTTTGTTCATAGTGGACCTTCCGAAAGCGAAGCAAACTGTATTTTCGGAAATTGTATTAGTTTCAAAATAACTTTGGACTGCACTTGGACTGAAAAATAATATACCATCATAATAACTGTCGATATTATGATGATTCAAACGAGTATTATATACGACCACTTCATGCCATTGGATCTTTAAATCTTTCAAAACATCAGGAAGAATGTCCAATCTTTTATTCCCACAGAAATACCATGTTTCTTTTAAATCATTTTGTTCTTTCAGCAAGTCTGCTAAAAACCTGGCATCAGAAGCTGATATGATATGAGTCATCAGTGAAAAATAATTTTGGACTGCCTCAAGCGTAGCACCATTGATGCAATAGATCTCCCAATCCGGAGATAACGCTAGATGCTTTTTAACAGCTTCAACAGCATTTTTACTAGTGAAGATCGCACGGATTCCTGTGGTTGGTATTGCATTTATATCAGACCTTAATTTATCAGTTTCAAGGATCGATGTTGTGATAAATGGCAATTGATCAAATTTAATTCCTCTCTTCAGTGCTTTGGAAATTATATCCGGCTTTAAAATTTTAGTACTTAGAATATTAATTACTCCCGTTTCCATCTCTTATTGATTTCACGATCTCTGCACCACCATTTCCAAGTACCTCTTCACCTGCCCTCATGCCCAAATCTGTAGCTTCAAAAGCATTTGACTTTTTTGATATTTCAACGATTTGTTTACCATCAAGGGATAAAATAATTCCTTCAAAAACAACGTCATCACCTACTATTCTCGCATATGCGCCCACAGGTGTTGAGCATCCACCCATAAGGGTCCTGAGAAATTCTCTTTCTATCTTTGTACACAGCTCAGTGGTTTCATCATTCAGTTCTGCTCCAATCTTCATCATATCAAGGTCATTTTCCCGGCACACGATTATAATGGCACCCTGAGCAGGCGCCGGCAGCATCCAGTCCAGAACCTCGGCATCTACGGGCAGAATTTTGATTCGTGATAATCCCGCTTCCGCAAATATGGCCCCGATCCAATTACTTTGTTCGAGTTTCTTTAACCTTGTCTGTACATTTCCACGTAGATTTTCAATTTTGTCTTCAGGATGTTTATGTAACCACATGGCTGAACGTCTCGTCGATCCGGTGCCTATCATCCGGTTATTCAGATCTGCATTTTTACCCGGGACAAACACATCCCTATGTGATCCCCTTTTTAAAACTGCAGCTTGCAGAATCCCTCCTGCCATTTGCGTTGGAACATCCTTCATGGAATGAACAGCTATATCGATGCGTCCATTAAGCAAAGCAGCATCAAGGGTCTTTGTAAATATGCCTTCCACGCCCATAGCATAAAGTGGGGTAATGAGGTCAAGATCACCTTCACTTTTTACCATTACGAGTTCACATTTTAATCCGAGCGTTTCGATTAGATTCAGTACCAATGTGGCTTGCCAAAGTGCAAGTTCACTATCCCGGGTTCCTATTTTGATCGGAGTATGCATAATGCTCTTATCTGGTGTAAAAAATGGATGTAACTAAACTTACTTGGCAGTAATACTCATGAACTCATTGATTGCTTCGAGATACTGACATCCTTTTTGATTTTTTTCTTTCAATTTGCAAGCCATTCCATTGACCACTTTCTGGATCAATTCTTCATGTTGACTATTTTCCGATTCGGAAGTGTTTCGTATACTAAAGTTAGGATCATGACTGATCTCGTACAATTTATTTTTAACATCATTTAAGACAGCTGTTTGCTTCCTTAGTTCATACCATTTAAAGAAATCCTTTTTGCTTTCTTCCAGGATCTTTTGGGCTTTAGGCACCTCGGATGCTCGCTGCATCATGGTTTGATTAGTGAGTACAGACAATTCGTCGACGTTGAGCAACTGGATTCCCTCTATAGAAGCTACGGTCCTTTCCACACTGAAAGGAATTGAGAGATCAATGATCAGTTTATTACCTGAAATATTTAAATGTCTGGCCTCAATAGTCTGATGAGGATTGGCGGAAGCAACTATAATAATATCAGACTTTGAAATTTCCGCATACAAATCTTCATAAGAAGCAGTTTGTAATCCCAGTTCTTTTGCAAGAGCTGCTGCTTTTTGTTCTGTCCTGTTGATCAGGGTTATGTTACTTGCATAAGCATATTCAACCAAATTTTTGCAGGTAGCACGACCGATCTCACCCGTACCAATGATAAGTATTTGCTTTTGTAGATAATCCCCTACATTTTCTTTTATATACTGAGCTACGGAATAAGAAATCGAGACAGTTCCATCACTCAGCGTGGTTTTGTTTTTAATAGACTTGGACGCCTGCATCATATGATTGAACAGACGCTCAGTAAAGGAGGAAATCAATCCTCTTTCTTTGGAGGTTTGTACTGCTTTTTTGATCTGGCCGACGATTTCATAATCGCCTAAGATCTGAGAATCAAGACCGCTGCCTACTTCGAAAAAGTGTTTGATAGCTGAACTTCCCCTTTTCACATAAAACATTTGCCTGAATGCCACTTCACTACCGGAAGACTGAGACAGGATCAATTGTATAAAAAGTTCTATCTGATGAACACATCCGTAGATTTCAGTCCTGTTGCAAGTAGACAATATGAAAAAATCATTGAGCCCAAGTGCAGGAGCTATATCGAGGATGGTTTTGTATTGTTCCTCATTAATAGCATATTGACCACGCACATCGGCAGCAGATTTCCGGTAGTTGATCCCAACTACACTAAAATCTTCAACCTGATTAGCATATAAGCCACTATTAATCATTCTTTACATTTTCTTGGTTCATCTAAATCAGATAACACAAATGGAAAAGATATTATAAGAAAAATACTTTTTTTTGATCATGAAATTATAATTTTTTAATAATTATATCTTCAATTGATAAGGTAATTCCATTTCTAAATGAACGCAAAAGTATAATACTTTATCCTTACTTACAAGTTTTAATAACGTGCTTATCGCATTTAAAGTTTTTATTATTTACTGAATCGGGAAAATTGCAGGATCAATAGGAAAAAATGTTATTTCGGAAAGAATTACCTTTAGTTTTTTAATAAATAAAAGAAGTGATAGAAAATAAAGCGATCGTATTGATGAATCTTGGTTCACCTGACAGCACTTCAGTCAAAGATGTCAGATCATACTTGAATGAGTTTCTCATGGACGAACGGGTCATTGATCAGCCATATTGGAAGAGGTTTTTGTTGGTCAGAGGCATTATAACGCCTTTCAGGGCACCCAAATCTGCCCATGCTTATGAAAAAATATGGACAAAAGATGGATCTCCCCTCATAGTGATCACAAAACAACTCAGGGATGCGCTGCAAAAATTAACCGCTATGCCCGTGGAGATTGCGATGCGTTATGGGAATCCGGATCCTAAAACCGCTTTTGATCGATTAGGGGCCAATTCAGAAATTGATGAAGTGATATTGGTCCCTCTTTACCCACATTATGCCATGAGCAGTTATGAGACAGCAGTGGAGGATGCAAAGGATGTTTATAAAAAGAATAATTATTCTTTCAGGATTTCCATACTGCCGCCTTTTTATAAAGAGCCCCAATATATAGATGCTTTGGCTAAGAGTATGCGTGAACATATCAATAAGCCTTTTGACCATCTGCTGTTCAGTTATCATGGCTTGCCACAAAGGCATTTGGAAAAGACCGATCCAACAGGAAATCATTGTTTTTCCAATAGTAATTGCTGCTCCATTGACTCGGTCGCCCATAAAACATGTTACCGGCACCAGGTATTTACAACAACTCGACTGATCGCCGAAAAACTTCAGATACCAAAAGATAAATACAGTATATCCTTTCAGTCAAGACTGGGCAAAGGATGGCTGGAGCCTTTTACCGATGTGCGCCTTCAGGAACTACCAAAAGAAGGGGTCAAAAATCTACTAGTCGTCAGTCCCGCCTTTGTCAGTGATTGCCTGGAAACATTGGAAGAACTGGTAATGGTGGGTAAAGAAACTTTTGTGGAAGCAGGAGGTACTTCTTACAATGTGATCCCATGTATGAATGTTCAACTACAATGGGTGGAAGGTTTACTTGAAATGATCACTGATCAACCCAAAAAATAAAAATCGTAATTAATCATTCAATAATTAAGTTTAGTCTAAAAGACAAAATTTTATTTTAATTATTACTGATTGTACAGTATTTTTAACGCGTCAATTTTATAAAATATATTCAAGTGAAAAAATTACTTTATTTATTACAGGTATGCTTTGTCCTAATAAGCTCTCAGGCTATTGCTCAAAAAACTTATGACCTGGACGACATTTTCAAAAAAGGAACTTTCAAAACGAAATCACTTCCGGGTTTTGCATATATGAATGACGGAAAGTCATACATTATTAATAAAGGGACTTCACTGCAGATCAACAACGTAGTAGATGGTAAGACGACCGGTACCTATATTAGTGAAGACCAGTTGTTCAAAATGACTGAAAATAAACAAAATGGTATAGAAGAATATCAGTTTAACGGGGATGAGACCAAAGTGATCATCTACAGTGAATCACAGGGTATATACAGACACAGTTCAAAAGGAAAAACATACGTTTTCGATAAAAATAAAGGCAAAGGAAGTATTATTAACGGAGGAAAACTCATAAGTAATCCCACATTCAGCCCGGACGGCAATAAAGTAGCTTACACCTTTGAAAACAATCTATATTTTACAGATCTCGCATCCGGAAAAATAACGCAGATCACGGATGATGGTAAATGGAATCACATCATCAATGGAATGTGTGATTGGGTGTATGAGGAAGAATTTAGTTTTACCAGAGCTTTTCAATGGTCTTCTGACAGCAAAAAACTTGCTTTTCTAAGATTTGATGAATCTGCGGTCAACGAGTTCACGCTTCAATATTTTCATGATGAAGTTTATCCGGAACCTTATTCCTTCAAATATCCCAAGGTAGGTGAGGACAATTCAACAGTAGTGGTCAAAATATTCAACCTTGACAATGGCATGACTTTCTCCATCGATCAGACACCTGACAAAGAAGTTTATTATCCAAGGATCAAATGGACACAGGATGCAAATAAACTTTGTGTTTTCAAGATGAACAGGCATCAGAACAAACTTGAGTTATTACTTGCAGACGGCACCAACGGTAAGACAAGCCCATTGATGACAGAAGTGAATAAATATTATATAGAAATTAATGACAACCTGACTTTCCTCAAAGACGGCAAACATTACCTGTGGGTCAGTGATAAGGGCGGATTTAACCAGGTATTTCTGTATGATATGAAAGGTAAAATGATCAATTGCCTTACTCAAAGCACCGCAGATGTGGCAGATGTGTATGGATATGATGAAAAGCATAAAGTATTGTATTATCAGCTCATCGCTCCTACACCTATGCAAAGGGAAGTTTATAAAGTAGGAGTAGATGGTAAAAAACCAACCTTACTTTCTACCCGGACAGGTACAAATGGGGCTCAGTTCTCCACAACTTTTGATTATGTGACATTAAGTTATTCCAATGTCAATACTCCTACCATCTGGGAGCTCTATGATAATAAAAATAAGCTGGTCCGTACTATTGAAGATAATAAACCGGCCGCCGAAAAATTTAAAGAGTACAGGACAGGCAAACAAGAGTTCTTCAGTTTTAATACTTCTGAAAAAGTAAGTTTGAACGGGTGGATGATTAAACCTTCAAATTTTGATCCATCTAAAAAATACCCCGTTTTTATGTTTTTATATGGTGGTCCCGGCAGCCAGCAGGTATTGGATAAATGGAGCGGTGGACAGATGTGGTGGTTCAAACTCATCGCTGAAAAAGGATATATCGTAGCATGTGTTGACAACAGAGGCACGGGAGGACGCGGCGAAGAGTTTAGAAAAATGACTTATTTACAATTAGGCCACTATGAAACAATAGACCAGATAGAGGCTGCTAAATATTTAGGTAAAATGGCTTTTGTGGATAAAGCCCGCATAGGTATCTTTGGCTGGTCATACGGTGGCTATATGTCAGCATTGTGTATCCTGAAAGGCAATGATGTGTTCAAAGCTGCACTTGCAGTAGCACCCGTGACCAACTGGAAATGGTACGATTCTATATATACGGAGAGATATATGAGGACAGAAAAAGAAAATCCTGAGGGATTTAAAAACAATAGTCCTGTATATTTTGCTGACAGGTTGAAAGGTAATTTTTTTCTGGCCCACGGTATGGCTGATGATAATGTTCACTTTCAGAACAGCGCAGAAATGAATAAATCCCTGATCCGTGCCGGCAAATCTTTTGAATTTCATATGTATCCTAACAGTAATCACGGCATATACAGTGAAAATGCAACACCACAATTATACGACCAAATGACTAATTTTATCCTGACTAAAATCTAACTTCCATCCAGGAATATGTAAGTATATTATCAAAATAAGATCTATGAAATTAAGACCGCTGACCCTTTTGTTAATTATCATCTCAGGTGTATTGATCTTCTATTCCTGCAGAGTATCCAAAGAAAATAAAGTGGTCTCACTGCAAAGCGTAGAATGGTTAAATGGAAGATGGGCCAGTTCACTTAAAGGACAATATGAAAATTTTGTTCCGATCAATGACAATTACATTGAACGGGTCATATACAACATAGAGGATGGACAACCTGTCATAAGTGAGCGTGGTAAGATCTTTGAAAATGATGCCTCACTGGCACTTACAACAACTATATTTGAATCAAAACAAAATGAATTTTCAAAGTTTGAACTTATTGAACAAAACTTTAATAAAATAACCTTTCAAAATATTCAACACGAAAATCCTTTTCTGATTACTATAGAATTATTGAATAATGGTAAGATGGATATTAAGGAAAGTTCGAAGTCGGGAAAAATATTAAAATCATATGAATTAACACGGCAAAATTTACCTTAGGCCTCTTTTTGATATTAAATGTAAAAATCCATCCTTGTAAAGATTGTATATTTGTTCGGTAACGCAATCTAAAAAATCAGGGAAAGAACTATGCACATGAATGAGGATTCAAAAGTACTGGACAACAAAGCTACACCTCGTGGCAAGTTTCCTCACATCAAACGGGCAGGTGATCTGTTATTCATCTCCGGCACTAGCTCAAGAAGGTCTGACAATAGCATAAAAGGGTCAGAAGTGGACGAGTTCGGAGCTGTCACGCTTGACATACGTGCTCAGACCAGAGCCGTTATAGAAAATATTGCAGATATATTACGATCTATGGATGCTGACCTAAAGGACCTTGTGGAATTAAGTGTATTTTTAGTAAACATGAATGATTTTAAAGCATATAATGAAATTTATGGGGAGTTCTTTGACAGTACAGGACCCGCCCGAACTACGGTGGCTGTCCATCAGTTGCCACATCCACATCTGCTCATAGAAATAAAAGGCATAGCTTACAAAAAGCGTTAATAAAACAACCCACATATGCAAAGCAAATGTGGGTCGAAAATCCCTGTTAATTAGAAACACTTATAAGAAGAACTGTTTGATGAAGACAGTCTTTCAGTAAGTTATTCTGTTATTTCTTTCTGCTGTATGCCAGGATGGCTTCTATTGTGGATTTCTTAGGTTCAAAATGACAGCCCGGCAGTAGCTCGTTTAAAGTTTTAATGGATCTGGGTTTGTCCAAAGTTTCATTAACAAAGGCAAGTGGATAGTGTTTTGATTTTTTGGAAGTTGTAATCGGAATGTTATTTGTAATTATGTTATTCATACTACTTAAGGTTAATACTTTTAAAAAATAGTCATAGGTTAAAAATTCAAATCTAAAACATTAAATTAGATATAAATATTGTGTTTATGTAAAATATATTCAATTCTAAAATAATTTATATTCTTTCTTCATAAGGAAATATCTGCCGGATCCCAAAAATACTTCTCAAACCCAACTATAACGCTGTCTTTTATATCTATTCCTTCATCACTTAACCTTGATTGCATCGGGTATTCAGGTGAGAAATGCAGTTGGCCGCTAAGAACCCCTTTTCTATTGACCACCCTATGGGCAGGAATAGCAAAAGACGCTGTATCACAATGGTTTAAAGCCCAGCCCACCATTCTTGCAGACCCCAAACCGAGAGCATTGGCAATGGCACCATAAGTGGTAACCCTGCCCTTTGGAATCAGGCATACTATCTGAAATACTGACTGAAAATAGGACTGGTCTGCCATGATTGATTATTTTAATACTTATTAACTAACGCTAATGCATCAATTTCTCATACTTGAAGACAAGGTTGATGAAGTTCACGCAAAGAGGCTTAGAAGCGCTATGGACGCCAAGGTTATATCAAAGTTATTTAATTAAAAAAACTCTAATTAACAATTTGATTAATCTTTCCAAAAAATACTCAACTTTGCGGCCTTTGAATGTCCTCTCCTGCCTCCATTTCTCATTTTGGCAGGCAAGCTTTGCGGCTTTGCGTGAACTCCTACTTTATATACTATTTTTATTAAAGCGTAGTCTTTACCTTTGCCACATATAAAAGCATGCTTTCAATGTTAAAAATCGCACACAATATAAGTAATTTATCAGATGCCCGCTATTTTGCAGCGTATGGATTTGATTGGTTGTTGTTCAACTTTGGACCCGGATCTTCAGAGCATAAACATATTATCTATGGGATCTCGGAATGGATCTCAGGCAGTAAGATCGGCATAGTGGCTCATAACATGGAGGAATTGAATTTTTATATAACAAATATTCCTGAGTTGAAAGGTTTCTGGATCAATGTGGATATAGGTAAATTGAGCAATTTACCGGATGACATTACAATATTTAATAATACAATTGATCAGGATTACGCCAATTCATTTAAAATTATGTCTTCCTCGAAAGAGCTAAATTACCATCAAAATAAGCTTATCCTGGATCTGACTACCCAGAATCCTTCCACTTTAGATCTAACTGATCTTTCATTAGACGGTGTGTGCATTTCCGGGACTGATGAAGATCAACCCGGGTCTAAAAGCTATAGCAATATGGAGGAGTGGATAGAAATTCTTGAAGAAATGTAGTTGTTTTAACTAAACTTGCTCCTGATGTAATGAATGAAATATATATTTGAAAATATCATGCTGCATTTAAATAATTCTCCTTTTGAGTAGTGGCTGGCTGTGGTATAATATAATTGAACAAACAATAAAAATTATTAAAACCCACAAGTTTTTAACCATCTTTGTACTTGACAATCAAATATTTAGATAAATTATTTTACTCCTCATCGAAAATATTTGCATGTTAAAGCGACTTTTATTTCAAACTGGCGTTTATGAAGTTATGGAAACGTTAAAATCCCTTTAATCCTTTGTCTGAATGCGCTCCCTTTCGATTTTGTTAAATCATAAAATTCATACAACATGTCAGTAAACATTTTAGATCTTTTCAACAATCAGGTAGAAGGAACATTGGCTCCATTAGCTGCAGGATTTTTAGGAGAGAGCGAATCTTCAACAAGAAACGTTTTAGAAACTATATCACCTACATTGTTAGGAGGTGTAGTTCAAAAAGGTTCTACAGAATTAGGTGCTTCCAGTGTCTTAAACATGTTAAAACAAGACAATTATGACACATTTGTCTTAAATGAACTTAGCGGCCTTACTGCAGATGATGGAAGTAAGATGAATAACATTATGAATATGGGGCTCCCTATTGTCAGGTCATTGTTGGGAGATAAAGTAGAAGATATTATACAATGGATCGCCGCTAAACATGAAGTGAAAGAAAATTCAGTTTCTTCCTTAATGAGTCTCGCAGCACCTTTTCTAATGGGTATATTAGGCAGAGTTGCAAAAGCAGACAATCTTAATTCAGAAGGGCTGGTGTCTTTATTAAATGCTCAAAGCCCTTACATTAGGTCATTGTTGCCTGCCGGATTAGCTTCTATAACCAATTACACAGCTTTAAACAATCCACCGCCATTTACTACGCCCGATGCTCCGGTATATGCTCCCATACCTGATACAGTAAATGTTAATACTTCAAGACCGGCATCAGGAGGTGGACTTGGAAATTTTTTACCGTGGTTACTGCTCATTATAGGAATTGGACTTTTATGGTACTTTATGAGGGGTTGCAATGATCCTGATGTGGATGACGCCAGAGATAATACTGAGGTCATAATGGACTCAACTAAGGAAGATATAAAAGATGCAGTGGATACTATTAAAGACGGAGCATCTGAAGTTGCTGCAGCCTTTAAAGGTAAGGTGGATGATTTAGGCAACTGGGTTTCAGATCTGGGTAAAGATTATACAGTCATACTGCCCAATAAAAAAGAGCTCAAGGTCAACGAAAGTTCTATAGAGCGTAATCTTGTTGAATTTATTAATTCGGGTACAACAGATGAAGAAATGCTTAAGAATAAATGGTTCTCTTTTGACAGGTTATATTTCCGCTCAGAAAAATCAGAGTTAGTCAATTCTTCTAAAAAGCAATTGGACAACATTGCTGATATCCTAAAAGCCTATCCTAAGGTGAACATTAAAATGGGTGGATATACAGATTCTGATGGAGAAGAATCAATGAATCAAAAACTTTCACAGGAACGTGCAGAAACTGCTAAAAATGAATTGCAGAAAAGAGGTGTGGGTGGCAACAGAATTGAAGCTGAAGGTTATGGAGAGCAGTTCCCAAGATGTCCTGATAATGATACAAGGGAATGTAAATCACAGAATAGGAGAATTGATATAAGGATTACTAAAATGTAATAATCTAATTATCCTCAGGTTATAAAAAGGGTCATCTCACCAGGATGATCCTTTTTTCATAATTCCTTAGATATCTTAATGACATTTTTTGAAATTAATCAAATAACCAAAAACGGTATTTTTATTTCCTTATTCACTCTTTTGTCCACCATCATCTCTTTGAAAAGATCAATGTAAGACAAACGGTTTTCAAGCATGGTTCCATTCTCAAAAGATATTGATGAGAATTTTTTTACCGGGGTCTCGTTTTTCATTTTAATGCGCTTAAAAAACTCAGGATAGAATATAAGTGGGAAGTGTTCAAAATCTTTAGAGCTATTTGCTTTTAAGAAAGCACGTTCTATTGAGGCACAGTTTATTTTCTTCTGTTCCGGGCTAAGGGATGATTTTTCATTTGCCGCATCATTCCAGACCATAAAATGAGCTGAAATATCTTTAATATTCTTTAATATGCAATGCAGGTTTTCATCCAGAGGATAGAGGATCTTAACATTGACACCAACGATAAGATCAGCCGATTTGACTTTCAAAACAAGTTCAGAAAGTGCGGTCCGGTTATAACCCATATTTTCTGTGTTTATCATATTGTTTTCTGCTTCCCCCAAATTTATAATTACACCTTTCAGGCCTTTTTCAGAGAGAATGTCGAAAGCAATATCCTGGCTTTTAGCATCTACTACCAGCCAGGGTTCACAATTGGCCGGGCACCCACTCAGGAATCTTCCCAGCATATAAAGCATGGATTTATTCTGTTCCCATTTAATATAAACCTTGTGGGTATTTTCGTTGAGTTTGAATTTGCCGGTGGTGAAAAGATCTATCGTAGTATTAAGTCTGCTTTTACTTCCGCAGGATGAAAAATCTATGTAGGTCACACCCGGATTGAATATCTGGATATCATCATTAAGTTGTTCAAATTCATTTATGATATATCGTTCAAAAGATTCCCCAAAGAAGAGCGGAATGAAAGGATTCCAAAAGAACTTACCGTTATGCTTGAGCACCTTGTCAAAATAAAACGGACTTGCTATTCCATTGTATTTTTTATCAAGGTTTTTAAAATATTTGATCGCGGTATTAAGGCTTTTTGTTTCACCTAATCCTACTATAAAGATTCTTGTAGAAAGGGCTGACATTAAGTATTGTTTTTCGAATCTGCTGGAACTTAATATTTTGGAAGCATGTTTTTTATTGACAATGCTGATTTTTTCGTTATTCTCCATGCAGACAAAAACATTAATTTATTTGAGACAATTTGTATAAATTGCGTCTATAAATGGTTGTGGAAATAGATTAATTCGATGTAAATAATAGTTATAAAATAACAACATTTCCCATACATTTCTTTGAAAGGTAATCTTAAAATTTTGTTAAAATACATATATGCACTTTGAGAATTTGTTAACGGGCCTGATACTAAACATGTTAGTTTTTACTGCTCTTAGTTTGCCCGGACAATCCATCACTTTGTCCAATGAAATTAACATGGTTTCTGACAATAATTATGATTTGATCGGATATTTTAACAATCGGATCACCTTACTTGAGGATAACGGTCGTAATATAACGCTGCATGAATTTGATGACAATCTGAAGAGTCTGAATGCCCCTATGATCACTAATGATAATAA
Source organism: Saprospiraceae bacterium (assembly GCA_043753405.1). GTDB lineage: Bacteria > Bacteroidota > Bacteroidia > Chitinophagales > Saprospiraceae > Parvibacillus. The sequence goes on from JAYUWT010000334.1 coordinate 25,993, forward strand.
AAAAAGCAGATTATTTGGCTATGTGCCTCAAGACACGGTATTGACACTTTATTACAAGTACTTTGAAGAAGGACAGCATGTCATTTCCCTTGTCAATTATAATTCAGGACTTCAAGTGACAGATGGTCTCATCCTGCAGCAATATGATAAAAACCAGCATCGAGTCCTGCCCATCAATGTTTCAGAAGACAAATCCTACCATCTGATCATGATAGATGAAGGTTCAGGTCGCACTACAAGGTATATGATGTACGATGCACTCACCAATAAGATCATCTGGAACTACCATGACCCGGGCATTGATGTGAATCTGTATGAAGAGGACAGGATCGCCAAGATAGTTTCGAACAAGGGTGTTTATTTCGCTTTATATGTCAATGGACATAACCGTTTTAAAAATAATTATACTCTGGTGCGCATAGACCCCGGCGGCTATAAAAGGATGGAAGTACCGTTAAATCAGCTTCCATTATCAGACATTTATCTGGATTATGATGACGATCTTGACAGGCTGTCACTGTTTGGGATTTATATGGACGAGGGGAATGCCGCGCAGGAAGGTTTGCTTCGTGTCGACGTGAACCCGGGATTAACAGCTTACGGTGAAATGAAGAAAATACCTTTCGGAAGACAAACTATCATTGATTATTTTGGACAGAATCAGAGACAAAAGATGGGTATAGTAGATCTTGAATTAAACGAAGTACAGAAAAGAAAAGATGGCGGTAATCTGGTCATATGTGAACAAAAAAAAGAAGTCAACAGGGTCAACAATACGGGTAGAAGTGCATTCCTTCCTGTCAGTACCAGTACCGACTATTATATAGAAGATATAGTCCTGACCAGTCTTGATAAGGAAGGTAATCTGGAATGGCAGAAAGTGTTACAAAAAAAACAATACTCTTATGATGATGACGCCTCCTATTCTTCATATTATATCCATGCCAATCCATCTCACCTGCGTTTGTTATACAATGATGAGATCAAATCAGAAAACACCATCAGTGAATACATAGTTAATCCTTTGGGTAATGTAGACCGGCGAGTAATGTTCAATACCGCAGGTTCAGACCTACATGTTCAGATCAGGAACGCAAGGCAGATCAGTGCCAATTCTACCATCCTGCCTAGTATCCGTAAGGGAAAATTGAGGTTGTTGAAAGTAACTTACTAAAAAAAAGGAAGAAAAATATTTTAATTCCGCAAAAGTAATATCTTTGCCTCACTTTTGAAGAAAAGTAATTTTATTTAGGGAGCATAGCTCAGCTGGTTCAGTATCCCGATTTAATATCGGGAGGGTCCGCGGTTCGAACTCCAACAACTTCGGGAAAGACTGAAGAAAAAAGAAATACATTGGGAGCATAGCTCAGCTGGTTCAGAGCATCTGCCTTACAAGCAGAGGGTCCGCGGTTCGAACCCGTGTGCTCCCACAAACATTGACAAGGGTCTTGAGAAATCGGGACCCTTTTTTATTTATAGAGGTTAAACAATAGGTTAAACAAGCATGTTTTTACTTTGAGTTATATGTACAAATTTTGTACACTACTAATAAAAATAACGTTTTGGGAATAAAATTCACACAGCCTGAAAATTATACAGGATTTAACTTTGAAACGAATAAAATCAAGAGGCTTAAAAAGAAAGATTTCGTAGTAGAGGATATTAAGGTTGGAGGTGATGCGCCAAAAATATTCATTAGAGCAAAATTTTATGAACACGGCCGAAGAAGAGATCATGGGACTAAGAAAAATTATATTGCAAAAGTTGGACATAAATGGTATTGTAATGAATCTATTACTGAACATCTATTAAATAGGCTTGGCAAGTGCGTAGGGGTCAAAATTGCAAACTCTCAACTTAAATTTATTAATGGGCAACTTTATTTTTTAAGTGAGTATTTTTTACAAGCAGATCAGCAATTAATACATGGGGCAGAGATTTATAGAGGTTTCTACAAAGATGATTCCAACTTTGTAGAGGAAATTGAAGAACAAAAGCAATCTAAAAGTTTGTTTACCTTTCAAGAGACCCAACAAGCTTTAAGTGAGATATTTGGACAAAAAAATACTACAATTTATACTAACTTTGTAAAAATGCTTTTGTTTGATGCTTTTGTTGGTAACAATGACAGACATTTTTATAATTGGGGAGTAGTAAGGCATGTTGCAAATAAGCATGAACCTTATTTTTCACCAATATATGATACCGCTAGGGGATTATTTTGGAATAAAAGTGAAGAATCCATTAATAGTTTCTTATCAAATAAGGATTCATTAGAATCAAGAATTGAAAAATATGCAATTAAGTCAACACCTAAGCTGGGTTGTTCTAAGACGGATGTAGATAATCATTTCGATCTTGTAAAAAGCATTTATGTTTGTAGCTCTAAATATCTACAAGAAATTATAAAAAACTTTATAAGCTCACTTGATTTAAATGTTTGCTTTCAGCTTATAGATGAAGAATTTATAAGTATTCTTTCATCAAACAGAATGATATTAATAAAAAAGTTATTAAAGTTTAGGCACTTAAAACTTTTAGATATCGTTAAATAGTAACAATGAAAAAAATTGTCAATAATATAAAAAAGTATTTTGCAAAGCCGGAAGGCCTTGAAGACACTTATGCACCAAAGGATGTAAATGCAAAATTTTTATTAATGTATAAAAATACTGCTGTTGGAGAACTCACATTAAATGATGCTATGTGGGAGTTTAAGTATACTCCTATGTTTAAAACACAAAAAGAAGTATTACCAATTGTAGATTTTCCTGATGTAAATAAAGTTTATAAACTAGATCATTTGTGGCCATTTTTTGTGAGCCGGATTCCTGGATTAGGTCAACCAGAAGTGCAGAATGTAATTAAGAGGGAAAAAATTGATAAAGAGAATGAATTTGAACTTTTAAAGAGGTTCGGAATAAAATCTATTGCAAATCCTTTTACTTTAGAGTTATCTATAAGTTGAAAATCAAAGCAGAAATAGCTAGATGGGAAGGACATTATGTGCCTCAAAAAATTGATCAGAAAACAATAGATATAAAGCAAGTGAAGTAACATATGTTTTGAGGTAGATCGATTCTAAATGTAAAAAGATGTATATGATTGAATCTCAAAGCAAGTAACCTTATTGTGAAGCTTTACAAACTTTCCTGCCGGTTTTTACATACAGGCTAGTCTACTTTTTACTTCAATGAATCTTTAGGCAAGTATACTGGCAATTTATCTTTGTCTAGTATAATACGCTTACTCATAATGCTATTATCAATTTCCTTTTGATATTCTTTGGGATACTGGATGTAAACATCATTATCAGAAATATTTTTGGGAGCAGTTGTTTTATTTGAACAACTACATAAAATTAAAATAAAAAACCAAGAAATATTTTTCATCGCGATTGTATTAGTATGTACACTGCAAGTCATCTACTTTATTGATGTCCGGTAGTTGCTTTGATCCACTCAAAATATAACGTTTACTTATAACTTTTAATTATTTAACTTAAATAGGACACTTCTAAACTTTATAAAGTTAATCAGGACTAGGACTATTTTAGGTGAAGTTAGCTGAGGTTATTCAGAAACCTTCACAAACCTGCCTGAATACGCTCCATTCAATAAAACATTGTAAATCCCACTATTCAGATCTTTTATATCAATTCCTTCTTTCAAATGGAGAGCTTTACCACTCCAAACAACTTTACCATTCTGATCCACAATTTTAGCTAGATAGGAATCATATTGATTAGAGAATGAACTTTTAATATAATCACAAGCAGGATTTGGATAAGGCTGATGAATAAAATAATCATAAGATTTTTTACTCATTAATACATTATATTTCAGTTTTACCACTGCGGAAGTTTCCCCTCCCTGTAACCCGTTATCATAATTAGACCCAATAATAATACCCGAGTTAATCAATACTAAAAAAGCTGGAGAAACATTTTTGAAGCCCAAACTAAATTTAAATAAACCCTGATCAGCAAAACTTTCAACTAAAGTTCCGTTATCATCTATATTTAAAATTATTTGTTCAAACCTCGGTTGGTTAAATTGATCTCTGAAAACTGCTGTTCCATGAAAAATGATTGTTCCATTTTGCATTTCTTCAGCAGTTACAACAAATGAGTCGAATTCACCTAACGGCAAATTAAGAACTCCCTCCTCAGCAAAATCCGAGTCAAGTATTCCATTGTTTTTAAATTTGGCAATTGTTATTTCTAATTTAGTAGTAAAAGTAACCCCAGATGTAATTATAGAACCATCATTAAGTATTATAGATTCAAATCCATTACTACCTATTACACCTTGAATATCTACAAAACTCTTACCGATCGTATTATATGAATTATCATATGATCCCTGATTATTAAAACGTGCTGTGAATATTTTGTAAATTTCTTCCTCTGAATCTCCTGAGTGACCAGTTAATAAAATATTTGATTCTTTATCAATATTTAAATTTATAAAGGACTCAAATTCATTTATATATGGCTTAATATAACCATCAGTTCCGAAATCTAAATCCACAACACCATCTTTATCGAATTTATAGATAATCCCTCGTTCTGATTCTTCTCCTTCTAAATTACCACAAA
>JAYUWT010000335.1:0-3863 GCA_043753405.1 Saprospiraceae bacterium
TTTTACCTTATTCATATTTTTCATTTCATTATTATGGAATGTTTCGATGGTGGCACAGGAAGATACATCTTCTATGTTGTCTTTATTGGGAGAAGATGAATCCACACCTACTGTAGATTATGCCAAAGCCAGCTTTAAAACCAACAGGATCATCAATCTTCATTCCATTGAAAATACTGCGCCTGGAGTGATGGATGTTAAGATCTCCCATAGGTTTGGTATCATCAATCAAGGTGTTTATGATATTTTTGGATTGGATGTGGCACAAATGAGGATTGGTTATGATCTGGGGTTATCTGACAGGTTAGCGATCGGTGGCGGAAGATCCACCCTGGATAAAACATTTGATGCTTTTATAAAATATAAATTACTTAGACAAAGTAAAGGCAAAAGAATAATGCCATTTTCGGTTTCATTGGTTACCGGCATGTCTTTGAAAACAATTAAATATGCCGATCCCGATAGAGTAAATTATTTCTGGTCCCGGGCATATTATAATTTCCAGGTGTTACTCGCTCGTAAATTTTCGGAGGCTTTTACACTTCAGTTTACTCCCACTATGATTCACAGAAATTTAGTAAAAACCCGGGCCGAAGCTAACAATGTGTATGCCTTAGGCATAGGTGCACGACAAAAAATTACCAAAAGATTGTCTGTCAATGTGGAATATATCTATGTGTTGCCTGATCAATTGGCTGATGAATATGTCAATGCGCTTTCTGTCGGATTTGATCTGGAAACAGGTGGTCACGTTTTTCAGATGCATTTTACCAATTCTCAGGGAATGAATGAAAATGCCTTTATTACAGAGACCATTAATAAATGGGATAAATTTGAATTCAGGTTTGGATTTAATCTTGCGCGCGTGTTTACATTGTGGGATCCGAAAAGGGAGTAATTAAAATTTAAGACGCTGATGGTGCAGATCGCGGGGATAGTGACGATGTGCCGATGGCGTGAATGATACCGATGACGTTTATAATACAGATTACACAGATGTTGCGGATGAAGATGATTATGCAAATATCACTAACCCCGGATGGGGTTAAACAACAGTAGCCACGGGTGAAACCTGTGGTAGAAATTATCCAACACACAACCCTGAAAGGGTTGAACTATTTCAATTAAATAGATACACCTCTTATTCAAAATTGAAAATACACCCAATAAAAAAAGAATTTTCACGATTGATTTGTTTGATGTAAAAAATGGAAAATGTCCTTTGGGTCATTATAACATTTTAGAATTAGGGGCTATTATTGTTCAAGCCTTTCAGGCTTGGCCACAGCACAATAATTAAACAATTGTTTCTTCAATCACTCAGCGCGATCAGAAAATTCTCCAGATCTAACTTTTGCTGCTCTGTCAGATTAAGTGGTTTTTTTAACCGGATATCGACATTGACCGCATTGTTTATAAAACTATCGGGGTTATTGTAATATTCGATCACCTCACGCAATGTTTTGAACATTCCATTGTGCATGTATGGTGCAGTCTTAATGATATTTCTTAGCCCGGGCACTTTAAATTTGCCTTCATCACTTACTACTCCGGTAATGCCGGCCAATCCTTTGTCATTGAGGTCTTTTCCATTATAGGTACCAATATTGACCATTTCATCTACTGTGAAATCGGGTCCAAAATGGCATTCAAAACAATTGGCTTCTTCCATAAAGATAAACCGACCTCTTTTAGCAGATTCGCTGATCGCATTTTCATCTCCTTCAGAAAATCTGTCCCATGCCGTAAAAGTACTTTCAAGAGTTCTTTCATAAGCCGCAAGAGCTGAAGCGAGTGTGGTTTGATTGGCTTTACGCCGGTATATGTTTTTAAAAGCTTTTTTATAAAATGAACTATTGTTCAGGCGCTCATAAGCTATCTCCAGAGATAAGTTCATTTCATCCGGATTTTCAATTGGTTTCAATGCCTGCTCTTCTAAAGTAGTGGCCCTGCCATCCCAGAAGTATTTATTGCGCGCCAATACATTCTTAACTGTGGGAGTATTCCTCGTGGTTAGGATTGAATCAATACCAAAACTAAATGCCACATTGTCTGCAAAACCAAATTGCTCCTTGTGACAGGAAGCACAGCTGATGGTTTTATTACCGGAAAGGAGAGGGTCGAAAAACAGGACTTTTCCCAGTTCTGCCTCAGATTTTGGAAGATCTGGTTCTTCTGTTTGAAAAGCAGCAAGGAACATGGTCATACTTATGAAAAGTAGACTGCATATGATTATTTTTAAATATCGCATGTACAAAGTTACATTTCTCTGCGAAGTCTGGCTACTGGAATATTCATTTTTTCACGATATTTTGAGATCGTCCTTCTGGAAAGTGATATTCCGCTCTTATCCAGCAATTCCATCAATGCCTCATCACTAAGTGGGCTGGTCTTATTTTCTTCATCAATAATATTGGAGAGAATTTTTTTGACCTGAACGGTAGTGACATCATCCCCGTCATTATTCTGGACCTTGTCGCTGAAAAATTCCTTCAATAACTTTGTACCAAATTCTGTCTGTACATATTTGCTATTAGCCACTCTGGAGACAGTAGAGATATCCACATTGATTTTTTCAGCAATGTCTTTCAGGATCATTGGTTTCAGATACCTGGTATCCCCTGTTAGAAAATAATCATACTGGAGCATCATAATTGCATGCATGGTATTGTAAAGTGTGCTTTGGCGTTTCACCAATGAGTCTATAAAAGTTTGGGCAGCTTCTATTTTTTGTTTGACAAACATTGCTGTGTCACGTTCCTGCTTGGTAAGTTTGCCTGACAATCTTTTCCTCTTGAGATTGCGCACCATATTTTTGTAACCGTCACTGATCCGCAAGTCCGGGGCATTGCGGCTGTTGATGGTCATTTCAAGCTCTCCATCCCGGTTGAAGATCGTAAAATCAGGTTCTACATATTGTACCACAAGAGCGTCATTGTCAACATAGCCTCCACCGGGTTTTGGGTTGAGTTTCAATATCTCATCGTAGGCAGCCTTCAGGTCTTCCTCCTCTACATTGAGGTTTTGGGCTAATTTTATAAAATGTTTTTTTGCAAATTCATTGAAGTAATCTTTTAGAATGACTTCGGAAAGTTGAAGGTCTTTTAATCTGAATTCATCAAGTTTATTGGGATCTTTTAGCTTGCCTTTTACCTGTAGTAACAATGCTTCCTGAAGATTGCGGGCGCCGACACCTTTTGGATCAAACTGCTGGATAACTACCAGCATTTTCAAAACCTGTTCTTCACTTATTTGTAAGTTCATGCTGAACAGCAGGTCATCAGTGATAGAGATAGGTTCACGGCGCAGATATCCATCTTCATCAATACTGCCGATGATCTGCTTACCTATGATTCGGTCCACATCATTGGACAATGACACAAGATTAAGCTGGCGTTCGAGATAATCCTGAAGGTTGCTGTCATTGGAAGCAATTTGCCTGGTAGGTTTGTCTTCCTGCTGATAACCGTCGGAAGCTGAACGGTAAGTCTGATCTTCTTCTCCGTATTCCGGAAAATAATCCTCAAAGTCTACCTGGTTATCATCCGCAGGCGTATCGTCGCTATCTTTATATTCGTTTTCTTCGTTTGTGGTATTATTTCCCTCTTCTAGTGCCGGGTTGGATTCGATCTCTTCTTTAATCCTCTGTTCAAGTTCAAAAGTGGGTACCTGCAATAACTTCATCAGTTGAATCTGTCTCGGAGACATCTTCTGGGTAAACTTCTGACTTAGTGACTGACTGATCATCGAATAAAATATTGTTGATAATAAGGTGTAAAGCTAATAGAATATTAAATATTTTTATAATATATCTTTTACACAATATGTTTAGTACTTAAACAGCTTTAAATACATTTCAGTTT
>JAYUWT010000336.1:0-3849 GCA_043753405.1 Saprospiraceae bacterium
GATGACACCATATAAGTTTCCTATGCGGGTGGGGTCATCCATGAAGACGGAGATATTAAACATTTCTATGTGTCACCATTCTTGAGCAAACCCTATGTGACCAATTATTTCGGACGGGATTCTTTTTATGTAGCGGACGGAAATATCTACCGCACTTTTCCAAAATATGACCTGAATAAATATAATCAGAAAAAAGACTCAAATACAGATTGGTTGCTGACTTATAAATATACAGGTAAGGATACGATTGCTGTCTCAAATGGAGTTATAAAATAAGAATCAGACTCTAGATTCTAGACGCTAGATTCTAGAAGTGCGATTAAATAGAAATACGTTTTAAAATAATTTCCGGAAATTTTTGCGCTTTAGCGCTTTGGCTTTGAGTGTAAATTTATTTGTTACTTTATCTAAACAAACTTGTTTACTCTCGCAAATCACGTTAATCTTTCCAATCTTCGCCACTGTTCGCCGTTCGCTTCTCGCCGTTCGCCAATCATTATTCATTGTTCATTGTTCATTATCAGGTTCCTTTTACTGTTCAACCGAAATATAAAATAAAGTCCGATACTCGTAAGGATTGAAAGCAACATACATGCATTCCATAGGGTTACAAATCCATATTCTTTGATCGTCCACATCCCAATTACGGGTGAAAAGATCATTGCACCCGAATAAGCAAAGGAATACCAGGCCAGATATTTTCCCAAACTTTTCTTGGCAGCTCTGTTAGCGACAAAAGTCTGCATAAAAGGCATGGCCATGATCTCTCCAAAACTTATGACCACCATTCCAAAGATCAACCAAATAACTCCATGAACCCAGTTGAGCATCACAAATGACAGGCCCACAGTCAGCACACCTATTAAGATCAATACTTCTTTTTTGACCCTTTGACCTACGGTATAAACAAAGATCATTTCCAACACAAATACGATCAGGCCATTAGAAGCCATTAATGCGCCGAGACCAAATTCTGACATCATGTAAACCTCTTTATAATATACCGGCAATGTAAATAACAACTGAAAAAACACACCTGCAAACAAGGTAGTGCAAACAATGAATCCCATAAACAATCCATCTTTCAGGGGGCTGGTTCCTCCCATTATGGTTTCATCAGTCGAGTCCTGTATAATCTCCTCTTTATGAATATTGAAATAAGACCTGAATAAAAACAAAAATACGATAGAGGCTATAATACAAGTAAAACCATCCGCCCAGAATAACCATGTATAAGAGATCGTTGCAAATACACCACCTATGGCCGGGCCAACAGTATATCCCATATTCATAGCCATTCTGTTGAGGGAAAACGATTGGGTACGGCTCTGCGGTGTAGTGAACATGGTGACCGAACTGGCATTGGCCGGCCGCATAGCGTCCGAAATGGAACTTTGGACCAGGACCAGAATCAACAATGAGTAATATTCAGTGACATGGGCTAAAAACAACCATCCTATGCCACCCAATAATAAACTGAAAAATTGTACCTTAAAATTGCCATATTTATCAGATAACCAACCTCCTGACAAGGATCCGATCATCGATCCAACACCAAAGGAAGAAAGGATCCATCCTGCTTGAATATTGTTAAAATTGAGATGATGCGTGAGATAAATACTCATGAAAGGAAAAACCATGGAGCCGGAACGATTGATGAGCATAATAAGCGATAACCACCACACCTCACGCTGTATGCCCGCATAAGAATCAATGAAAATCCGGCCTATCCTCCTGTGTATTGGTTTCATATCTTCATGAAAAGCCACAAAAATATAGCTTAAGCTTCATATATTATTTAAAAGAAATAGTGGTCCGGTATTTATTTTTGAATTTTCTAATAATATCCGTTAATTACAGAATATGGTAGATTTTAGATGGTAGATGTTAGATGGTGGTTGTTTAATATTAAATTTATCAGTGAATAGTGAAATGGTATCGGTTCTTTTAATTGTAGAGCATATATTGAGAGAATGTTTCAATTGCGCGGTAGCTGTCTAATATTAAGTCCTTAAGAATGGACCAAAGCACTCATCTCGAAGAACCAAGGTTTAATTATTATTAAAGCTACTGCCAAATCCCGGACATACTTATAAATAAACCAGGTGCAGAGCACCGAAATATCTATAAAACTATGATTATTTAATGGAAAGTAGGTGCAGCGCACCGAAACATTGGTGGAACACCAGGATAGTAGATGCTTGGAATGTGATAATAATTTTACCCTTAAATAGAACTAAACTATAATAATTGATTTAGAATTTATAGACTGACTGCCATCTTCTATATAACTAATCTTAAAGTACTGTAAGTCAATATGTTAAGAATTGAATATTTGCATTTGATGGAGTGTAAGATCTGTGCGGGAATGGCCTTATAAAATTTAGTGAATGATTGAAGAAAATGCCTAAAAATAGCAAAGCCCTACACAGCGTAGGCACGGAGCCTTGTAAGGTTTTGTGTAATTTTTTGAGCATTTTCGGAATGAAGACGCGTTAAGAATTTTATACAGCCTTGACTTTTTTGTTACTTTCTGTGGCAAGACAAAAAGTAAAAATTATGTCACTGGTATCTTGTTATCATTTTGATTTTGGATCCCGCAGCAATTGCGGGATACAGGTAAACTAACAACTAACATCTACCTTCTACCTTCTACCATTCTACAGCGCCGGACTGAATATTTGTTCATTACATTTACACGATTCATTGAACATTTCTCAAATTCGTTGTTTACCAATTGTATTTTAAAAAGAATGTGCCATAAAGGGCAGGAAGAATTTTCCAAAATATAAATCCTACATTTGGCGTTTCAATCGACAATATTTTTCATGGCAGATGCGCAGCTTTCTTTTCCTTTTCCCCTTTGGTACATAGCCCTTTGTATCCTGGCCGGATTAGTTTTCGCCGCAATTTTATACAGAAAATCAAATTTTGACCATCCATGGGCACCTTGGGCTAAATATATATTGTTTGGTTTGAGGGCTTTTACCGTGGCTATTGTCTGCTTTTTGTTATGCAGCCCCATTCTAAAGCATATAAATTACACTGAAAAAAAACCTTCAATCGTCTTTGGCATTGATCAATCTCAATCAGTTGGGTTTGCATTAAAAAACAGGCAAAGCCAGCTAATTGCTAAAATACAAGAGATCCGTAATAGTCTTGGAGAAGATTACAGTGTTTCATTATTTTCACTAGGGAATGATCTGAAGAATGAATTGAGTGAAAAATTTGAATATAAAAATACCAACCTCAATCAGTTTTTTGAATACATCAATGAAACTGCCGGCTATAATTCGCTCGGAGCAGTAATACTATTGAGTGATGGCATATTCAATACCGGACCAAGTCCCCTTTTCGAAGCTTCACGGATCAAAGCCCCTGTTTATACTGTTGCAGTTGGTGATACCACCCCTGCAATGGATCTTACGATCAGGAATACCATTCACAATGAGATAGGATTTATGGGCGACATCAGTAAAATGCAGGTGGACATCCAGGCATTTAATCTCAAAGGTAGAGCTGCCACCATTACTATAGGACAAATGAATGGCACTGCAAGACAATTGATCCAGTCCCAATCCATTAGTTTAGATCAGTCTGATTTTTTCAAAACAGTTGCGTTTCAGATACCTTTAAATAAGGCTGGCCTTCAAAAGTTTGTCATCAGCGTAACACAAATTCCCGGAGAAGCTACATTTGAAAATAATAATAAAGAGTTTTATATTGATGTGCTTGATAGCAAACTGAACATAGACCTGGTAGCTGCCTCCCCTCACCCGGATATTTCTGCTTTGAAATATGTAATAGATGAAAACAAAAATTATGATCTCAGGATCCACTATCTCAATG
>JAYUWT010000337.1:0-3847 GCA_043753405.1 Saprospiraceae bacterium
CTAATACTGGTTAACTCTAATACTAATCGAGTCTATTATCTGAATTTTATCCCAGCCAGGCAAGAGCATTTTCAGACATGATCTTATTCTTTACATCCAGAGGAAGAGAAGATTGCTGTATAAAGCTTCCTCCGGTCAGGTCTCCAAGAGGAAATGGATAATCCGATCCAAATGCAATTTTATCTTCACCAAACAATCTTAAGTTATACTCCAAGGAATGGATATCATGGACAAGGGAGTCAATCCAAAATTTTCCAAGATACTTTTCAGGAGAGCTTGGATTATCTACTGCCACAAGATCCGGTCGTACATCATAACCGTGTTTGATCCTTCCGAAAGTAAACGGAAAAGACCCGCCACCATGAGCAAAGGCAAATCTTAAATTAGGAAATTGTTCAAAAATACCTCCAAATATCAGGGAACAAATGGCCAAGGAGGATTCAGCGGGCATTCCGACCAACCAGGGCAACCAATATCTTGACATTTTCTCCTCACCCATCATATCCCATGGATGCACAAAGATACATGCATCAAGCTTTTCTGCCAGTTCGTAAACCGGCCATAGTTCTTTATCATTCAGATTCCAATTATTGATGTGACTCCCTATTTGAATTCCCTTAAGACCGAGTTCAGTCATACATCTTTCCAATTCTTTGCAAGCTAATAAGGGATCTTGCATCGGTAATGTCCCTAATCCAAAAAAACTTTCCGGGTTTTGACTGCACACTTCTGCTATATGGTCATTATAAAACATACTTGTCTGTAAACAATGATCCGCTTTAGCCCAATAATTGAATAATACCGGAACTGTAGATAATACTTGTTTACTGATACCAGTTGCAATCATCTCCTGTTTGCGACTGTGCGGGTCCCAACTATTTTGGTCTACTTTTCTAAAAAATTTATCACCGATCATCATATCCGCCTGGCAATTGATCTTTGGAATCAGGTGTACAAATCCCTCATAACCAAATTTCTCTGCCCATTTAGGAATGGAAGGAGGCATTATATGTGTGTGAATATCAATATGGCACATGTGTAAACAATTATATTTTAAAGGTAGTAAATTTAGGTAACGTAAGAAGGTGAGAAAGTTAGAAAGTTAGAAGGTGAGAAAGGCGCTTCGTAAAATAGCCAATTACTTATTCCCATTATTTATTTTAAAATATCTCAATTGATGATTAATGTAGAGGTAAATTCCTGATTTCATTAGTAATTTATAATTAATAATTTATCATTTCTACTCTATTTTTATATATTGTGCGGTAAATTAATTTAGGGATTTCAAAAGGTATGGAAAAAGAACTCAGCTTCCAAGAACGCAATGACAATGAATTGCAAAACTGGAGACAAAAGGAAAAATTAGCGCTCGAATTACTTCGTAAGGCAGGAGAGTTAAGATTCGACAGATCAGTAGAATTGGTTCTTTTTAGAAAGGATGTATATGATACCAGACCAAGCCAATTATTAAATGAGCACAACTCGGCATCAAATTTCGGAACCGAGACTGTAACTATAGAGGATACAATGGCTATTGTCAATGAAATATATGCACTTCCTGATTTTAAACAGGCAAGACTTGATATTGGAACATTGGCATTGCAGTGGAAACAGGAAGAACATCAGCATGCTACTATAAAAGAATTTGTGGCAGACAGGCTAAAATCAGCTCAGGGAGCTCAATCAGACAATATTCAACCTAAAGATATCATCCTTTATGGTTTTGGAAGGATAGGCAGATTGGTCGCAAGACGTTTAGTAGCTCAGACTGGTCGGGGAGAACAGTTAAGGCTAAAAGCAATTGTCATCAGACCTCAAATGAAAGACCGGAAACTGGATGCAGAGAAACGTGCTGCATTGTTAAGTAGTGATAGCGTTCATGGAGAATTCGGTGGATCTGTTGCAGTAAATGAAGACGGGTCAGAACTGATCATCAATGGCAATAGGGTATTATTGATCTATGTCAATCAGCCTTCGGAGATTGATTATACGGATTATGGCATCACAAATGCTATTGTTATAGATAATACAGGTGTATTCCGGACAAAAGAAGAATTAGCAGAACATCTTCGTCCCGGAGTTAGTCATGTCTTACTAACAGCACCCGGTAAAAAGATCCCAAATATAGTGTATGGCGTAAACCATGAATCACTGGACGTGGTGAATGATAGGATCCTGTGCGCTGCATCCTGTACTACCAATGCCATCGTTCCTCCTATTAAAATATTGGATGATGCTTATGGGATTCAAAAAGGTCATGTCGAAACTATTCACTCCTATACAAGTGATCAAAACCTGTTGGATAATTTTCATAAAAAGCCGCGTAGAGGACGAGCAGCAGCTATCAATATGGTCATCACAAGTACAGGTGCTGCAGAAGCCATTTCCGCTGTGCTACCATATCTGGATGGTAAAATAACTGGTAATGCAGTAAGGGTGCCGACTCCCAATGTTTCATTGGCAATTATTAATGTAAGTTTTGACAAACCAACCTCTGTCAAGGAAGTTAATAATTTACTTAAACAAGCTTCATTGACAGGACCACTTGCTGAACAAATTCAATATTCCAATTCGCCGGAATATGTTTCAAGCAATGGGGTGGGAATGACCACAGCCTGTGTGATAGATGGTCCTTCTACCATAGTTTCCAATGATGGTAAGACAGTAACTGTATATGCATGGTATGACAATGAATATGGTTATACTTGTCAGGTAGTGAGAGTCGCTAAACATGTAGGTATGGTAAGACGGAAAACTTATTATTGATAAGGACGGTCTGTTTCTCTTTTTATATTTTAATAAACTGCATTAAATAAAAAACTATTAAACCGACAGATAAATTTATACTTGAACGCTCGCCGTTCCCATCATCTGAAGATTTTTTTACAGCTATTTCTGTGGACTGTGTGATCTTTGGTTTAGACCAGGAATCTTTGAAAGTACTATTGATCAAGAGCGATTATCCGTTATATGAAGGTAAGTGGAGTTTATTGGGAGACCTTGTATCCAGACATGAAAACATCAATCAGGCAGCAGACAGGGTTTTATTGGAAAGAACCGGCTTACAGAAATTATTTTTGGAACAGGTCCTGTGTTTTGGTAATGTCAACCGGCACCCATCTGGTAGGGTCGTTTCCGTTGCTTATTTTACGTTGGTCAACAGAGACCATATCAATCTGGCTGTTCAGGATCATGAATTGCATTGGCATAATGTACATCAGGTAGGTGAGATGGCCTTTGACCATAATGAGATATTGAGTACTTGTTTGTTACGTTTGCAAGAGCGCATAAAGGCGGAGCCTATTGGCTTTAATCTTTTACCCGAGAAGTTTTCGATGCGTTCATTGCAATTGCTTTATGAATCTGTGCTCATGGTGGAATTGGACAGAAGAAATTTCAGAAAAAAAGTAATGAGTAGCGGATTGTTGATTGATATGAAAGAACTTGAATCAGATGTCCCACACAGACCTGCCAAACTTTTTAAGTTCAATTCTGAAAAATATAATAAGCAACCTCTCAAGGGAAACTTTGTGTAATCATAAGCAGTTAATTTTTTGTTAATCTTGATTTTATAAATTAACCAGAATTGAATTCCTGACGTTAAAGTTATGATTATAGAATACAGATCATTTTGCATTATCTTTACTTAGAAAAAGAAAATTTAAAAACATGAAGCAATTCTTTTCACTATTGGTAGCCGGACTTATAGGAGGAGCTGCCACAATAGGAGGCCTTAAATATTATGAAGAAAATAAAGCAGTCTCACATGATACTGAAATATCTTTACCCCCGCTTGCAAAGCAGGTAAATTATGCCCCTGTCAATGTTCCATTTGACTTTACTGTTG
>JAYUWT010000338.1:0-10172 GCA_043753405.1 Saprospiraceae bacterium
GTTAAGAAATTTATAGAGCCTTGAATTTTTTTGTTACTTTTTTGTTTCAAGACAAAAAAGTAAAATTAAAGTTTCGGCACAGATGTTATCATTTTTAATTTTGAAAAGGTTTACAGAAGAACTAACTTTTAAATTCTATATTATGTTTGGTTTTTAAGTTCTGGAGTGTTTCTTTGACCCAATCTTTTCCCTTAATAAACAGACAGTCGATCACTGAAGCATTTAACAAAAGATCCGGTTCAACAGATCTGACCTCACCCAGGTCATTGTTGCTATCCAGATATTTTAATCTGACATTGTTCTCTTCAAAGACTTCCGCGACCTGATAAGACAAAGCGCCCATACCACTCAGGTAATTATTGTCACCTAATTTTTTGACGATATTCAAGATTTTCTCCTGGCCTTTTCCGGGGACATTCAACTCACTGCTCATGATTATTTTTGGTGAGATGCCTAATGATTTTGCTATGATCAGGGTCGCTTTTTTATTATAAAGTGCAAGATTGGTCTCATCCTGTACAATACAACGTTTTATAAGTGGAAAAACTTGTTTGTAATATTTTGTGCCGGCATATACTCCTTTGATATGGTCCAGGATCTCTTTGTAATGATCCGGCTCACGAGGTAGTTCTATACGGTCTATATATTCATGTTTATACATGGGATCTATAGGTAGGTTGATCCAGGTCATTTCATTGGATGTTGAACTGTTCCTGATCTGAACACGCCGGGTATTTCCGGTCCAGTTGATAAACACATCATCATGAAATACGAAGATATCGCAGTTGTTCATCTTGTGGAAGTATCCGATCCATGGAAGAAAATTCGGTTGATGGATGGCGACGATGTGGCCCTTAGGTTCTTTCATAGTAAATTATTGTAAGCGGCAAAGTTAGGCTTTTTTGATCATGTAAGTGTTATCACTGAGTAACACAGAGGAAAAAACAGAGCATCACAAAGAGCAATTTTTAGTATTTCTCTGTGTAACTCTCCCAATTCTCTGCGCAACTCTGTGATAACCTTTACGAAATCTCCAAAGTGAAAAGAACATATACTTAATCACCTTTGTGAAACTTTTTTTTCTTCGTGAATCTTTGTGATATAGCTGAAAGTTAAGTAGTTAGAAAGTTAGATAGAAGGAAACAAAAAATAAGACTTTTGTTTTTCATCAATTAAACTTCCTGGCATCTCTGTGAAACTCCACCTGAAACTCTGCGCAACTCTGTGATAACTTTCACAAACTCTTCAAAGTGAAAAGTACATATATTTAATCACCTGACTGTCTTGCTTTTTTAAAATCATTTTTTTATAAAATATATGAATGTAACTGAGCAAAATCTTATAATAAAGGTATATTTGCGGCTACCTAAAGAAATTAATACATATGGCCGTTCGTTTGCCCAAAAGATATTTAGTTACCTCAGCTTTACCGTATGCAAACGGTCCCCTCCACATTGGCCATCTTGCCGGAGCTTATCTCAGTGCAGATATATTTGTCCGGTTTTTACGGTTGATGAAAAAAGATGTTTTATTTGTTTGCGGGAGTGACGAACATGGAGCTGCCATCACTTTGAGGGCAGCAAAAGAAGGCATCAGCCCCCAGGAGATCGTGGATAAATATCATGTTTTATTTGAAGATACTTTCAAAAAAATGGGCATCTCTTTTGATATTTATCATCGAACAAGTAGTGAATTGCACCATGAAACTTCTCAGGATTTTTTCAGGACGTTGGAGAAAAAAGGTCAGTTCACCAAACAGGAATCACTCCAGTATTACGATGAAAAAGCGGAACAATTCCTTGCAGACAGATATATTAAAGGAACCTGTCCCAACTGTAAATACGAAGGAGCATTCGGTGATCAATGTGAAAATTGTGGCACCTCACTCAATCCCACTGATCTCGTAGATCCAAGATCTGCTATTACAGGTGAAGTACCCGTATTGAGGCCTACCACCCATTGGTACCTTCCATTGGAGAAACACAGTGAGTGGTTGTCACAGTGGTTAGAAAAAGGGGTCTATAAAGGAAAACAATTGCACGACCCGAAAGAATGGAAAAATCATGTGTTGGGTCAATGTAAGTCCTGGATAGATGGGGGATTGCAACCGAGAGCGATGACACGAGACCTTGACTGGGGAGTCGATGTGCCGCAGGAACTGGAAGGTTCAAAAGGAAAAAAACTTTATGTATGGCTGGACGCACCGATTGGCTATATTTCAGCAACGAAACAAGTTGCACAGGATCAGGGCAAAGACTGGAAAAAATACTGGCAGGACAAAGATAGTGCGATCGTTCATTTCATCGGCAAGGACAATATTGTATTTCATTCAATAATATTTCCTGCATTGTTGCATGCGCATGGTGAATATATAATGCCTGATGATGTTCCGGCCAATGCATTCCTTAATCTGGAAGGCCAGAAGATCAGTACATCCCGTAATTGGGCTGTATGGGTGCACGAATACCTGGAAGATTTACCCGGCAAAGAAGATGTATTGAGATATGTCATGATCAAGAATATGCCGGAACAAAGGGACAGTGAATTTACCTGGCGCAATTTTCAGGAATTGAATGACAATGAACTGGTTGGTAATTTGGCCAATTTTGTGAATAGAGTGATGGTATTGACTCATAAATTTTACAATGGTAAAGTTCCGAAGTTTGAAGAAGAACAAGATTTTGCCGGCTCGCATGGGCCACTTGAAGACTCTTTTGTAGAGGCTGAATTGATGGATGTTTTCGACATGTTGTTTGAGATGCGGGAGAAAATATATTTATACGATTTCAGGGGTGCATTGCAACAGATGATGAATATTTCTACAGTAGGAAATCAAATCCTGCAATTTAATGAGCCATGGAAGATCGTAGAAGAGGACCCGCACAAGGTAAAAGCGATCATGAACTGTTGTATCCAGATCATTGCTGCGCTTAGTGTTGCAGTAAGGCCTTTTATGCCATTTACGAGTGACAGGATGAGGACCATGCTCAATTTACCTCCGGTCGAAGAAAAAGGAGAATTGCTAAAAGTACTTGACAGGCTTGCTGAAGGTGAATACCTGGTCAAACCCGGTCATATGATCGGTACGCCTGAGCATTTATTTACAAGGATACCTGATGAAGTGATCCAGGCTCAGATAGATAAATTAAAAACCAATAAACAGGATAATCAAACGCAGCCTAAAAAGACAGATATTGCACCTCCTGCAGTAAGTAATGGATCGATCCAATATGACGAATTTGAAAAAGTGTCTATAGTGACAGGCAAGGTATTGGAAGCTGAGAAAGTTGAAAAAACGGATAAACTGTTAAAATTGCTTGTCGATATTGGCACAGAACAAAGGACCATCGTATCCGGAATAGCCCAACACTTTGATCCTGCATCTCTGATAGGTAAGGAAGTTTTGGTGGTTCAAAACCTTGCACCGCGTAAATTGCGTGGCATTGAATCAAAAGGTATGTTGCTGACTGCGGAAGATGAATCAGGTAGCCTTGGATTGGTAGCTCCTCCGGCAGGTTGGCCGCTTGGTTCGAAGGTCAAATAACCCAATTCATTTCAATCGTTTAAAATAAGACTGAACTTTTTTGTTTCTTCATCCCTCCCATTATAATTACACAGTTAAAATACACTTATGAAAATCTACGGAATTTCCAATTGTGATACAGTAAAAAAGGCCCGCACTTATTTAGAAGCCAATTCCATACCTTATCAATTTCATGATTACCGGGTATCCGGTATTACGAATGAAAAACTCCGGAAATGGTTGACACATGTTCCTCTTGACAAACTACTGAACAAAGCCAGTACAACCTGGAAAGAATTGAGTGAAAAACAGAAAGCCGCAGTTACAACCAAAGCCCGGGCAATTAAAATAATGATCAGCCATCCCACAAGTATTAAACGGCCATTGCTTGAGGATGAAGAAGGCGAGGTCATAGTCTTAGGATTTAAAAAGGAGATTTATGATGGGATATTTAATATTAGACACTAGACACTAGACTCTAGATTCTAAAAAATTTAGAGGTTAAGATGTTATAGGGTGGTTTCGAAATTATACTTATAAATTAAAGTTAGAAATTAGTTCTTCTGTAAATCTTTTTTCCAAAATCAAAAATGATAACCTAAGTTATGGTAATGATTTCCCCCTTTTGGAGGAGTTTTTTTACACAACTATTCTTCTTTGACCTTTAAATGAAACGATATAATAACTGTAGGTAAAAGGACGAAGTGAAGTCATAGACGGGATGCCTAACAGGAATTAAAATTTATTGGTACTCCCTCAAAATAAAATCTTCAAGATCCTCTAAAACAAGATCCATCCTCAGTTTAACATCGATATCGTCTACATTGAAGATTTTCAATCCCAGACTTTTGAAATAATTACTTCTATTGCGGTCGTATTCAATTTTTTCATCGTGGCTGTCTCCATTTATTTCAATTACTAAACCTAATTTTCTGATATAAAAATCAACGATGTAATTGCCGATAACACGCTGGCGGTCGAAACCATTATTGTGAAATTTAGACTTATTCAAATGTTGCCAAAATATCACTTCAGATAAAATACCTTTCTTACGGTTATTCTTCGCATGATCGCGCAAGCTTATATTGTAGGGTAAAATTACTTCAAAATTCTTCTCAATGATTTTGCCTTTAATTATAATGGAGTGATGTTTTGTTAATGGTGTTTTCATACGATTTGGTTTGTGGGTTGAAATACAAAAATAAATAAAAATAATTTATCGAGTAGCAAAAAATTGTCAGGACACCCCGGCCCTACTACACTTTGTCCTTCATGCTTCAGGACTTCATTTCGTTTCACTCCTTGAAAAGATCGCTTTGGCATCTTTCCCAAGTCGTTCACCCCTCAAGAGGGAATTTGCAACTTTACTTTTTCTTTTTAAAGATTTATTACGAGTAATTTAAGAAACAGAATATTTGTTCTTTTTTAAGAAAAAAAAACTTAGAACTTCCCCTCGTGAGGGGTCCGCAAAGCGGGGGGTGTCTTATGATATATTCAATTAACAACTAACAATTACTCCAGCACCTTGATCTCTACCCGCCTGTTCAGTTTTGCCTCACTTTCTTTAGTGGGCTCAGGATAGATCATCTGAGTATTGCTGTATGATTTGCACTCATAATTACTTCGGTCCATACCTGAATGGACGAGGTAGTTTTTAACGGTTACTGTCCTCTCAAAAGCCAGATTATAATACCACTGAGGATCTCCTTTATTTACTTCGGGACCGTTGACATGGCCTCCGATCTCGAGTTTTAATTGTTTATTGCTTCTTACAAATCTAAGGAGATTGATCAGTTCCGGTTGTGACTCAGGCAATAAAATAGCTTTGTCGCCAACGAAATAAAGGTTTTGCAAGGATACTTTTTCACCCTTTTTTATCTTATTTAAAGTAATATCACCCACAGGTAGATCGTGATTTGTATTGATCCTGCGCGTAGTAAACATATAACCGGGAGCAAAAACACCAAAGGTGACATCTTTTTTTTCAGGCACTATAAAAGCAAAATTTCCCTGATCATCCGATGAAACCGAATCCATTATTCCATCACTCTGGATATAGATCATTGCCTTGTTCTTTCTACCACCTTGCAGGACAACCTTACTTTTAAATAATCTTTGTTTCTGTATCTCAAATACAAAAATATTTGCCCTCCTGTTGTATTTACGGCCTATGTTTTCCTGGTTAGGCATAATGGGTTTTAGCTCACCGATTCCTTTAGTTGAGATCAATATATCCGGAATACCAACACTTCTGAGATATGATCGTATTGATTCCGATCTTTGTTCCGAAAGCTTTTGATTAAATTGGAGAGAACCTATAGAATCGGTATGTGACTGAATTCTATAAACGAAAGGGATCACGACATCAAGGTCATCAATAAATGTTTTGATCTTTATTTTATCCGTATCACTGATGGCATATGAACCACTTTCGAAATGGACCGTTAGTTTATCTATTAATTGTTCTGTAAACTGGCCCTGTGTAGCAGTAATAGATAAGCAGTAAAAAAAAAGTACACCGGCAATTCTATACTTCCACTGTGAGAAACTTAAAATATTAAGCAATTTAATCTTTGTATAAATTAAGTTAAACATCATAGAATTTGTATGCACATGTTATATTCAGATTTGATTTAGAAGTCCTGCTATCTGTAAAATATTCGGATTGAATAATATCCATTAGTTTAATATCCCGTCTCACTATATTTATTCAAACGTCTAAGATACTTATTTTTATTGGTTTTGGAAAGACCGGGCTGGATTTTGCTCCTTTACTTTCTTTACCCCATTTAGGAAATTATTCCGGTTCTTCACTATCTTCTTCTTCGATCAAAGCTACTGCCAAAGGGATCTTTACAATAAATTCTGTGCCTTTATCTACTTTGGAACGGAAAGATATTTGACCACTGATGGATTCGACGATGGATTTACACATGGCTAGCCCTAGACCCATACCGGAACTTTTAGTGGTGAAGCTGGGATAAAACACCTTGTCAAACATACTTTCAGGGATCCCAAGACCATTGTCTTTTACTGTAAGAACTGCTTTGTTATCCTCCACCTTGAGGTATAATCCTATCTGGCCGGTTCGATCCGGCGGAATCGATTGGATGGCGTTCTGGACCAGGTTATTTAAAACTCTTAACAAATGTGATTTATCTGCAAGGATGATAATATCATCGATGGGTAAATACAAATTAAAATGCATGTCATCTTTTTTGCGAAATAATTCATGTATTGAAGTGACTAATTCATTGAAATTAATATATTCCATCACAGGAGCTGGCATCTTGGCAAAATTGGAAAATTCAGTGGCAATACTTGCCAGATTATCTATTTGCTCAATAATGGTCTTTGCCGTGTCTTTTACGGTCTGTTCTAAAGTTTCCTTAGGCAGCGTTGCAATTTTTCTTTCCAAATATTGGATACTCAGCTTCATAGGTGTCAACGGGTTTTTGATCTCATGAGCTACCTGTTGAGCCATATCGCGCCAGGCACCCTCCCGCTCGCTTTTGACCAAAAGGATGGCACTTTGTTCCAGCTTTTCAATCATATTATTATACTCCATAATGAGAGATCCTATTTCATCCTGATTGGACCATTGGAGGGGTTCATTTTTCTTATCCAGTTTTATTTGTTTGAGTTTATCAACAAGATTGACCAAAGGCCGCGTGATAGAATTAGCCACAGCGATCCCGATAGCTCCTGCGACCAGCAAAAGGAAAACATATACATTCAAAAGTGTCCCCAGAAAATCGGACACAGCAAAATAACTCACATTATTATTGGCCGTATAAGGCACTTCTAACCATGCCACTTTGACCTGTTTACCATTTTTGATGGGAAGAAAAGCTTTGTCGATTGAATTGGATTTTGGGTTGATCTGGTTGTAAATCGGGAAGCCACCGTAATTTAATTTCAGAAAAGCCACGGGCTCGATCCTCTTATTATAATTATTTCTGCCGGCTCCTCCATAACGGGATTCGAAATGAAGAGTCCCATTTAGGTTATATACATTAAAATCTGTCTGATGAGCTATTCCTATGGCTGTCAAATATTTATCGGACAATGAATCACTGCTGGTATTCTGGAGTTTATTTTCAATATCTGAGACCAATGCGTAGGATTTATTTGAAATCTGGTTTTCCTCCATTTTATAAGAAAGATCTTTGAAATAAATACTTGTGATCCAGGCGATGATGCCGAATGATGCTACGATTACCAATAAAATGGAATATTCAATGCGCTGCCGCAGGTTAAACCGGCTTGAAAATAAGAGTGGCAATTCGATGGGTAAGATCTTGATCCAACTATTTACAAAAGACACAATTATTGCCATTAATATTAATAAGACGAAGAGGAAAGAAAACAATGAAATAGGTTTTATTATTCCCAGCAATTCCTTTCCGATGATAATGGCCGTGTTATCATCAATAAGTGACATAAGTTCTGAACGTCTCTGTGAATTGAGCTCCAGGACCTCACTATGTTCCATGATGGCCTTAATGTTGATTTTATCAGGATATATCCTGCCCTGGCTTTCAGTGAGTGTATCATTTTTATAGATTGCATAGTCATATTTTTGTAGCTCAGCAATATTCATAAAGTAGGAGCTATTCTCTGTGAAGTTGGACTGAGTCGCTATCAGTCTCTTCCTTATAAAAAAATAGACTTCAGGAGAAGGCTTGAGGCTCAAACCCTGCCAATAAATCTTAAGAAAATAGCTATGGAAATAATCAGGATTGTAAGCTTTTAAGAATACTTTTCCCTCATTAAATTTTATACCTGCCAGACGTGTTGTTTCAATCAGGTCGGGATGAGAAGAGATCAGGATCGAGTCTTTATGTTTAACAATAAAATCCACCGCATAAAAGTCTTGCAAGTAGGGTTCTTTGCTCATAGCTATCTGCAACATATCAATCCCCAGATTGTCATTGCCCTCCTTAATAGCTTTTGAAAAGCCGGCATTAAGCTGTTTATTATTTTTTAAATACTGCGCAGTTTGAGCAAATTTTTTAAAAAATATAGAGTCGTCTTTATTGCGAAGTTGTTCTATAATGGCAAATTTTTCTTCACGCTCCTTATCATTATTAAATTTGAATAGGGAGACTGTTGCAAATGCAGCAAAAAATATGATCCAGATAACCAACCATCCCAATGTGGGTACTTTTATTTCTATGAATATATCGAAAAGCAATGAAAACAATAGGACGACTAACAGTAAAATGTAAATGGGTAAACTTAAATTGGTCAGATAAATGATGGGCAGCATAAATAAGAAACTTCCAAATACACCTACTACCTTATATTTAAAATTAATTTTATTTTTAAATAGGTTCAGATTAATTTTATATGAAAATAAAAAATACCTGAACAATAATATCGCCAGTATCAGGATGCTCGAAAGTGGCCCTAATCCTAAATTGAATACATTATTAAAATCGAAATTAATTCCACTGTTTACTACTAATTCCCTGCAAAATATCAACAAGCAAACCAGACCAAAATAATCAAGGGTAAATAAAACAAAAGAATATTTAGTCTTAGCGTAAGATTGTGTCCTCAGCCATCTTGTAGGGCGAACTTTATTTAAAATGTGATCAGTAAATAAAAAATAAAATACGATCAATAATAACAAATTACCATATGCTCTCGATAAAAAAGGTTTGTCTGCGATTCCCAGGCTAATCAGATCCTGATCAATATTCAAGCCTATGTGGAATAAATAATCAATGGACCTGATGATGAAGGGAATGAGGATCACTATTACTAACTGGCCTGTCCGCAAATGATTATTGTTGCGCAGAAAAGAGGAAAGTGCCTGGATCAAAGATAGATATGCCAGAATATAAAGAATGATCATCCATATCTCCTTGGTATGGTTAGGAGCGGGATCAATTGAAACTGGATAAGCTACGATTTGATTATTTTTTGCAAGGATGGGTGCAACTTTACCGGCAGACGTCTGAGATAATTCTCCTGACTGTGTTGTAAAAATTCCCGGCAAACTGAATTGTGCAATTATAGAATAGGGCCCTCCAACATTATTTCTTATTTCTGTTCTCTTTACAAAAATTGAGTCATTGACCAGTTGCCAACCAATTGTTTTGGGTATATTATATAGATCTACGATCTGTGGACTGGACCAAGCGACCAGTTGTTCGTTTTTTACAATTGCAATTTGAAATGGGCGATCTTTGTACGATTTAAACTCATCAAGGGTCTTTTCATTCACTAATAATGAGTCCGCAGCCCAGGATAAAAGACCGGAAATATTGTCAGGATCTTTAACAAACTCATCTGCTTCTTTTTCGAGGTCAGAAAAATGTTCTGCTAGATGGGCGGAGGAATATTGTACAGCAGTTTTGTTGGTAAAAAATTTACCTGACAGTATCAAAATAACAAACAATAAAATAGTCAGATTAAAACCAATTATTTCTGATTTATTAAATTTCATCAGGCCTGTTCTTCCTTATTTAACAACTTACATTAA
Source organism: Saprospiraceae bacterium (assembly GCA_043753405.1). Classification (GTDB taxonomy): domain Bacteria; phylum Bacteroidota; class Bacteroidia; order Chitinophagales; family Saprospiraceae; genus Parvibacillus. The sequence continues at coordinate 10,017 of JAYUWT010000338.1, forward strand.
TTATAATTGATATACATAATGTATTTACGATGTCAAAGATACACATTATGGAGAAACTAGATGCTAGATGCTCCTATGAATAAAATACCTTAAATCCTGAGAGATCAGGCAATAAAATATATTTTGAGAAAATGTCAATCAATTTTGGTTGACATT
>JAYUWT010000339.1:0-3829 GCA_043753405.1 Saprospiraceae bacterium
ACGAAGAAAAGGTGCAAGAGCAACCTTTTCAAGGAAGTGAAACGAAACGAAGTCCTGAAGAATGAAGGACAAAGTGAAGTCAGAACATCTTGAGGCACGTAAAGATGTTTCTGTCAAAGGGGGTGGACAAATTAATATGCTGAAATACAGTCACTTACATTTAGTTATATAGAAGAAGGTCGCTCCATATTTTAAATAGGATATAAAATAATAATTAACAATTAATAATTAACAATTAAAGAAATTGGGTATAACAAAAAGTAAGATCCTGGCTTTGGAACTGATGTGGGTCATTGGCGCAGCTGTGGTTGCAGCAATTGTCATCGTTCCCATATATTTTAAAGCTGAATTCTATCCTTATTACTGGACTAATTTCGCCTTTGTTTTTGCATTTATTACTTACACCAGATTGATGTTTTTTGTAAACAGCTCAATTTTGACCCTCCATGTGGGTGTTAAACTGGCGTTTCTTGCGACGGCAGTTCCCATTACATTTATGTTGATCGACAAGTTCAATGATTTTCAGGTCTATCTGGACAACAACGGTACACAGCCATTTTTTGGTTATCTGGCTGACAAGCAGCAGATCTCTATGGAGATATACCTGCGCAATGAGATGTTGCTTTTCGGTGTTGGTGCCATCATTACTTCCATTATTTTCCCGATATTTTTGGTCCTGAGTATCTGGAGGTTCAGAAACAGGGGAAGACACATCTGATCATTTGACGATCACGAGCCTTTCAAAAGAGCTTACACCTTTATCATCGGTAAGTTTAACCATGTAAGCCCCTGTTGGGTTATTTGTAACTCTGAATGAATTATTCTCCAATAAAAATTCAGTCTTTAGGCCTAAACAATCATATAGTTCCGCCTTAACAAAGTTCCTGTCGCTTTTAATAAATACAAATTCGATCGTCGGATTCGGATATAAAATCAAACCTTTAAAATCCTCAATGACTGTAGTGATAGGATTTGAAACAACAAGAGATTTGCTTGAGGAAGTAAGTTGAGATATTCGACCGTCGTCAGTAACCTTTTCATAATTTTTATATTTCAACAGGGTGGTATAATTTCCTTCGAAGTTCGATTTCACTTTGAAGCTCAATGAACCAATATTTGCATTGTTGACCTCAACATTTGCTCCTAAATATTTTACTATGCCAAAATGCAGATTGCCTTTTTCGTTAAAATTTACTGAATAAGGCTCGATTTTTTTATCCAGCCATTTTTTCTCAAAAACGGATCCTATAAATTCAAGAAAGGTAGTATCATATTCGACAGTAAAAGCCATACCAAATAAAGATATCAAACTGTTCTCACCAAATTTCATAAACACTTTGAATTCTTCACCACCCTTCAAACTGTCTTGTATATCACTGAAAGTTAGCTCGTCTCCTACTATATTATATCCTCCCCAAATCTCATATTTATAATTGGTTGAATAAAAATTGTTCTTAACAGGATTGACGTCATCCTTATTTATCAACCCACTACCATTGCAGTCAATATGTTTAAAATTGACACTTTGCGGTGTTTTTTCACTCCATTGATTTGCAAAAAACGGCCTCCAGTATTCAGCAAAAATCTCTCTTTTTGGACCTTCTTTTTTTAAAGCAGGACCTATGCTTAATAGATCCAGATTATTCACTATGCCGTTATTATCTGTATCTCCGGGCCATACGCAATCATCAACACAGATCTCAATATGGTCCTCTGAATCAAAACAATCCGTATACAAAACTTTGACCTTATCAATATTTTCAAGCATTGCATCTACCCTGCTGAAATGATCTGTGGTCAAGTCGGCAAGGTGGTATGTATATGCAAAATCCAATACTTCTGTTTGATTTTTATTTAATTTTCCAAGATCAAAATTCATAAAACCTCTTGGGTCTATTGGATTAAAATCAGCTGTGGGCATACTCCAGCCACTTGGATCAGATGGAGAAGATGGAAAAATAAAGTTTGTTTTATTGGTTGAATTCACATCATATCCAATCCCTCCATAAGTGAGGTCAAGATTGTTGAGCCATTTTGTACTTATATATTTGTAAAAGTGTAAGGGTGAACTTGGATCAGAGTAAGCAGCATTGCTGTTATCTCCGCCATACATTATAGTGCCGCTCATCGGTTTGTTTAGACAGGTAACTGACTGCATTGGAGACAATACCTTGAACGGATTGTAATTTACGGATTGGTTTGAACAGGGATTAAGGTCCTTTTCTGTTTTGTTATAGACATATACTGAGTTTTTTTCAACTGAAGTACCTATATAATCATCCATAATACAACCGAGATCAAAATCATAATAAATCCCGAATTTTGTATCTCTAAGAATATTGTTGAAATTGATCACAGTTATTTTCGAAAATACAGTGTTGTTAAGTATCGGATTTATGTCAGATGAAAATGCATAAATTAGTGTTTGCATCTCAATAGCAGAATGACTTGCATGATAAAGAGACCACGACATTTGTCCGGGAATTTTATTGGGACAAGATTGGTCTAGCGCCGGATGGTCGCCTTTATAAGGATCATAGCTCCCGTTTTTATCCCTGTCGAAGAAGGGTGCAAATGCCCTGTCAGGCCATATAATATTATCTATCTCTTTCGAATATGGATTGCCTCTGCCGGGCCATGAAAGAATACTCGCGGGTATCGGATGATCGATTTTCTGATTATCATTGAAATCCTGTATCAATGACTTAATTTCCCACATGTTGACATTCCAAATCTTGTTATACTGCTGGAAATATTGACTTCCCGTTTCATTTGGTCCCGGAATACTGCTATATTTAAAAAAAGGGGAAATGGGTGAATCAGGATAGTCGGTTCTGAATAAACCTTTCAATTCACCATCAGAATATCCGGCCATTATTGCAGATAAATTAAAAATAGAACTAACTGGTTTTTCATTGTCATCCTGAGGATTCACAACGAGTCCACCATTTCCGCCATATTCATTCAATTCTATTAAACCACCAATATTATTGCTCCATGCTTTCACACCATTACAATAAGTACTGGTATAAGTACGTGTTTGAGCGAAAACACCATAAGAAAAGAATATTAATGAAATAAGTAGAGCTATTTTCATGTCTGTTGGTTTGCCATTAAATATCTGATCCGGATCCTCTTTGAACGAAGTTAATAAATTTCTTTATAAACTTCTTAAAACCAGGTATTTAATTTCTCTTTAACTATCTGTAAATATTAATGGCAGGCAATCAGGTTTTTGATATTTTTTTTTCCTTATGGTCAATAAGTTGTATTAATGTTATGATACTAAAAATTTGTACAATGTTTATTCGACTTTCAGGCAAGTTATTAAATTCTAATTTTTATATGAAGTATTTACAATAGGATTAAAATATAATTTTTCCTATCCTCTATTCTGCCAAATAAATTTTATAAAACATTAATTTTTAATAATTTATGAAATATTCCAGCTTAAAAACGTACCTTTGCACCGCTTTTCAAAAATAGGCACAGAATGATAAAAGAAATCCGCAACATAGCGATTATCGCCCACGTCGATCACGGTAAAACTACCCTTGTTGACAAAATCCTTCATCAGACCAACCAATTCAGAGATAACCAATCTACCGGTGAACTGATCCTTGACAACAATGACCTGGAACGCGAACGCGGTATTACGATCGTAGCAAAAAATGTGTCCGTCATGTACAAAGGTGTCAAGATCAACATCATCGACACCCCGGGTCACGCCGATTTCGGTGGTGAAGTGGAACGTGTATTAAAAATGGCAGACGGAGTACTTTTATTGGTAGATGCTTTCGAAGGGCCGATGCCTCAGACAAGGTTTGTA
>JAYUWT010000340.1:0-3801 GCA_043753405.1 Saprospiraceae bacterium
GGAGTTTGATCAAAGCATGGTCATCGATGTGGATGGAGCAATATCAAGTGTGAGTCACAAATTTGCAGAGAATATCTTTGTGGTATAATGGATATTCTATTAGAGACTTTCATTCTTAAGGATCATTTTCTCGATCTGCAAACTATGTCTGAGAATATGCACGATGGCGTGCTCTATGATTCCCTCCATATCATACATGCTCCAGGTAGTTTTAATGATGGTATTCATCAGATCTTCATCGGTTAGATGCCATTTGTCTTCAAATGTCTCCAAGGTATATCGGAACATCTGACCTGTTTGTATTATTGCTTCTTCCGGAGTATTGATTTGTACCGTAGGAATGAAATAATTGTGACCAAATCTTTTTCTGATGTAATTGGCATAAGAAAATCCGGAGCGAATTACATGTTCCATGATATTTCTGATAGAGTGAAAATCTGATTCAGCCTGCTCATTGATGGTCTTTATAAATAATACTTCATCTACATCTTTAAGCAGATGATTAAGATCTGTAATTTCTCTTTCATAAAGATCTGTCATTGCTCCCATAGGTCCTTTTCTATATAATAGAGTCATGTGGTCTTTTTTTATTATTGTAAGGACAAATTCCAATTAAACAAAGATGTCGTCTCTCCTGACTTTACAAACTTATTTTTTAACAACACTTTGAAGGAAGCAACATTCGATTTTTCTGTATTGGCAATTAATTTACTAAAGATCTTTTGCTTCTGCAACCATATGGTCATTCCACCCAAGGCTTCTGACATGTACCCATTTCCCCGGAATTGTTCATAAGTGCCATATCCTATTTCGATCTCACCTGATTCTGCTTCCCCATTTATCAGACAAAGGTCGCCAACCATTGCATTGCGCTCCCTGGAGATTATAGTCCATAAAGTTGAGAACAAATAATTTTTTGAAACATCTATCACACCAGGCAGAATAGTTTGTTCCAAAGCCTCCTTTAGTTCAGGCGACATCGTGCGATTTGTTTCATTTAAGTTTAACTCTTCTTCAAGTGAATTGTCCGCAGCAATATATTTGATCAGTTGATCATAATTGAGTGGCAGTATAAGAAGTCTTTTTGTTTCGATCATTAAAACCACCTGGAGTTTGTACGATATGGAAAGTATCATAGAGCATGCCATCGTGCATATCCTGAGACATAAATTACAGATAGAAAAAATGATCCTTAAATATGAAGGTCAATTATAGAATATCCATTAAATTACAAAGATATTCTCAGCAAATTTATGACTGACACTTGATATTTTACCATCTACATCGATGACCATACTTTGATCAAATTCCTGAACACTGACCACTTTAATTATCTGATGAAGACCCAAGCCTACTTTTACTACATATTGCAAAAAAGTGGTTGAATTATCATTGACTGCTACCATTTTACAACTTTTACCTGCTGACATCTCTGACAAAGTTTTTTTAAACTGTGCCCGGATCTCACCTTTGACATTTGGTATCGGATCTCCATGGGGATCAAATCTGGGATAATCCAAAAATTTATCCAGTTTATCCACCAATTTAACTGATTGGATATGTTCCAACTGTTCTGCAACCTCGTGCACTTCATCCCAGGTAAATTCCAGTTTTTCGTAAAGAAATGTCTCCCACAACCGGTGACGCCGTATAATGTCTATACCTATTTTCTTTCCTTCATCGGTCAAGGTTATCTTGCCATATTTTTCATAATCAACGAGCTCTTTCTCCTTGAGTTTTTTCAACATGTCACTCACCGTAGCAGGTTTAACTGTAAGCAGAGTAGCCAATTCATTGGTTCCTGCTTCCCCATTTTCTCTTTCCAATGTAAGTTTAACAAGGGTTTTTAAATAATTTTCTTCCGTATAGGATAACATCACATTTTCATTTTAAATAAATAGAAGAACGAAAGTACGAAATATCGTATAACTTTTAATGTTAGGATTATCTAACTATTCTTATCCAAAAAGTGAACATTGAATAATCTTTCAAATCAATTACCTTTAAATGATATAGAACTTAAATAAATGGTAGATATTTTTGAAATAACAGAAAATGGATTTGATAAGATCATTGTGAAAAATGCAAGTAGCCGCATAAAAATAATTCCCAACTGCGGAGGAATATTAAATGCATGGTTCGTTTATATCAATGATCAATGGATCAACGTCATAGAAGGTTATGAAAGCCAAAAAGATTTTATTGATAACTGTGAAAGTAAAGGATTTAAGGGCTGTAAATTAAGTCCTTATGTATGCCGGATCAAAAATGGATCATATTCCCATGATGGTGTAAATTACACCATTGGTAAATTTGGCTTTGATCAAAATAAGATTCATGGCCTGGTATATGATTTGTCCTATATGACCAAAATAAAAGAAGAAAAAATTGATGAGGCTTGTGTCGAATTAAATTTAATCTACGACAGGGAAGATCAGGGGTTTCCTTTTAAATATTCGATCAAAGTAAGATATTCACTTCAAACTCAAAATAATCTTACTATCCGGACTACGGTGACCAATCTTTCTACTCAGACAATACCCATGTCAGATGGTTGGCATCCTTATTTTACCCTTGGCGGCATGATCGATGATTATTCTCTCGAAATAAAAAGCTGTAAAATGCTCGAATTTGATCAGCAACTGATCCCAACAGGAAAAGAAATATTATATGATAAATTCCAAAATCCTGAAGTTATAGGGAATACCAAGCTTGATAATTGCTTTGTCCTGGACCAAACATCTTCAGGTCCTGCTTGTAAGCTGATCAATAAGGCTGAAAAAATAAAACTGGAAATATTTCCTGATGGATCATATCCTTTTTTACAGATTTATACTCCTGACCATCGATCGTCTATTGCAATTGAAAATCTAAGTGCTGCGCCGGATGCTTTTAACAATAAGTTAGGGTTGATTTATTTGAAAGCAGGGGAAGAGAAAGTGTTTTCGACAAAATATAAGGTGTCAAAGTTTGTTTAATAGTTACTATTAAGGTAATAAGCGAAAATAAAAAAGCATTAAGAAGTTAAGAGTAGTTAAGTCTTAATACCACTTATCTCCTTAATGGTTTAAAAATCATGGTCTGGTCCAACGGATTTTCACAGCTTTCAACCTTCCTTTTTCAAACCTTGTATTCTCAAGGACAACAAAATCATTTTTAATATAGAAATCTATGGGTGAAAGATAAGGCCTTCCATCACTTCGAATATCCTCAATATGATCAGTAACCCAACCATTTAAAACAGGCTCATCCTGTTTGATCCGGTCCATCATCATATTTCCGTAGCCTTTGCCCTGCAATTTTTCACTTATTATAATTGCAAACCATCGTTCATCCTCCCGGTCAAATGTAATAGCCCAGCCTTTAACATCTTCTTCATCATCTTTTAAAAGGTAATATGTAACATCTTCCAGTTTTTCGAAATAAGCATCGAGAGAAGCCACGTCAGCATGAGCCAAATGGTCTGCATATTCGGCATTCCATAAATTGAATATTGTTATTTTCTCAGGTTGTGAAAGGGAATTAGATTTGGAAATGTGCATCTGTCTGGATAAGTAATGGGTAATAGGTAATGAGTAATATTGTATCCGTGAAAATTTGAAGTCGATTCTATCAACCAAATTTATATTTACTTTTTGTTTCCGGATAAAACTAATAAGTCGGGTCATTTTAATTTCTTCTATATAAATAATTGTAAGAGATTGGATTACACTATATTATCTTGTCCACCCCTTTGGCCCCCTCCAAAGGCAGGGTCATTCAGTTCTAAATAGCAAATATAATAATTTGTTACATATAATA
>JAYUWT010000341.1:0-10047 GCA_043753405.1 Saprospiraceae bacterium
ATGAATATTTACGAAACAAATATCTAACATTTACCTTCAAGTTTTACCCTCATCTATTAGTAAAATTATTGTCGTTGAGATTAACCTCCATTTAACATCTACCTTCTAACATCTACCATTTTAAGAATTTTTAAATTCTAAGCTAACCTCCCCCTATCCCCCTCCAGAGGGGGAAATCCTCTGATACTAAATCTTAAATTGATAATAAATTCTTAAACTTCGATTTCTTCTTTTGCTCTCCAAGCCTGCTCTTTTTATTTTCCTCATAGTCAGTATAATTTCCTTCAAAAAAATAAACACTATCGTCTTCAAATGACAGGATATGAGTTGCGAGCCTATCTATAAACCACCTATCATGCGAAATTACAAGGACACAACCGGCGAAATTTTCGATCGCTTCTTCCAGTGCACGTAAGGTATTTACATCAATGTCATTGGTGGGCTCATCGAGCAAGATTACATTGCCACCATCTTTTAAAGCCATAGCAAGGTGAAGCCTGTTTCGCTCACCTCCTGATAGAACTCCAACTTTTTTACTTTGATCTGTACCACTGAAATTGAACTTACTGATATATGCCCTGGAATTGACACTTAAACCATTAACCAACAAATTATCCAAACCTCCTGACAGCACTTCATATACGCTCTTATCGGGTTTCAGATCCTCATGAGATTGGTCCACATAAGCTATTTTAACTGATTCGCCTATTACTACATTTCCTGCATCGGGTGATTCCTGACCTGTGATCATTCGAAACATTGTTGATTTACCCACACCATTAGGTCCTATGATACCAACAACAGCGTTTTTAGGGATCTTAAAAGTGAGATCATTGTATAAAGACCTGTCACCATATGATTTAGCCACATGTTCCAAATCGATGACAAGGTCCCCAAGTCGCGGGCCCGGAGGTATGAATAGCTCAAGTTTGGCTTCTTTTTCACTGCCGCTCTCTTCTGCCAGTTTTTCATAGGCAGTGAGCCTGGCTTTGCTTTTCGCTTGCCTTGCTTTTGGAGCCATTCGTGTCCATTCCAACTCTCTCAATAATATTTTCCTTCGTTTAGACTCAGTTTTTTCTTCCTGAGCCAATCTATTTGATTTCTGTTCCAGCCACGAACTATAATTGCCTTCCCATGGAATCCCTTCTCCCCTGTCGAGTTCGAGGATCCAGCCAGCCACATTGTCGAGGAAGTATCTGTCGTGGGTTACGGCGATGACCGTACCCGGAAAGTTCCTGAGATATTGTTCTAACCAGTCAACAGATTCCGCATCCAGGTGATTGGTAGGTTCATCTAAAAGTAAAATGTCAGGCTCACTTAATAGAAGTCTGCATAACGCTACCCGTCTTCTTTCTCCCCCTGATAATACACTTACTTTAGCATCAGGAGCAGGTAATCGGAGTGCCTCCATTGCCATTTCCAGTTTATATTCAAGGTTCCAGGCATCTTTTTGTTCGAGTTTCTCAGTAAGTTCTCCCTGTTTTTCTATAAGAGAATTCATCTCATCATCCGTAATTTCTTCTGCAAATTTCGCATTTACATCTTCATATTCTTTCAAAAGGTCAACAACATCTTTAACACCTTCCTTGACGATATCGAGAACAGTTTTGTCCGCATCTAGGGTTGGTTCTTGTTCGAGATAACCGATTTTATAATCTTTATCAAATACGATCTTTCCATTGTAATTGGGATCAATGCCGGCTATGATCTTTAATAAAGTTGTTTTTCCTGAGCCATTCAGTCCCAATACGCCGATCTTAGCTCCATAATAAAAGGAAAGATAAATGTTATTGAGGATAGCCTTATTTGGTGGGATGATCTTACTGACCCCGGTCATAGTGAAGATTATCTTATTATCGGCCATATAGTAGTTGTTAATTATTAATTGTTAATTGTTATTGGGTTGCTAAGCTTTGGTCTTTAGGTCGCTTCGCTTTAGTTTTTAGCTTGTTACGTTTAAAAGAATATTAGCAGTAATTATTTATTAGTTTGCAGCCATGTTGCTAGTTATTAGTTATTAATTGTCAGTTGTTATTTGGTTCGCTTCGCCTTAGTCTTTAGTAGATCAGTTGAAAATTAAGTTTAAATTTTAAATCTTCGCCAAGTAATAATTAATAATTAACAATTAACAATTAAATAAGCGTTTCCCATTTCTCCATCTCCAGCTCCAGATTCTCCTGAAGTTGCTGATATTTTTTAGTAACGGATTCGTATTCGGCAGAACCGTAAAAATCATCTTTTGACATTTTATCATTGATCATCTTGATCTCTCTTTCCAGGTCAGCGATGCGTTTTTCTGTTTTATCGAGCTCTTTAATTTGCCCTGAATTCATAACAGGTGCTGTAACTTTAGGTATGACATTAATGGGTTTTTGAGTGGCCTCTACTTGCCTGAATGTTTCCAGTTTTCTTTTGTCAAGGAAGTAATTTATATCACCAAGATACTCTTTGGTTGCATTGTCTCTAAACTCTATTGTTCTCTCTGTCAACCCCTCCAGAAAACTCCTGTCGTGAGAGATAACAATTAAAGTTCCATCGTACTCCTGAATGGCTTTTTTTAAAACTTCCTTGGCCTTCAAGTCCAGGTGATTGGTAGGTTCATCCAATACCAAAAGATTGATCGGATGCAAAAGCAAAAGGGCTAAGGCAAGTCGCCCTCTTTCTCCTCCGGATAAGACACTAACTTTCTTATCCACATCCTCCCCGCTAAACATAAGGGAGCCAAGGATATTGCGCAATTTTGTACGCATCTCAGGTGGTGCTTCATCTTCCATGGATTTAAGTAAAGTTTTATCTGTGTCCATAGCATCTGTCTGGTTTTGGGCATAATAACCAAGTAACGTATTTGGGCCTAGAGCTATGACACCTTTGTCATGTTTTTCTACTCCGATCAGAATTTTAGCCAGGGTGGACTTCCCCATTCCATTCTGACCAACAAATGCAACGCGTTCGCCTCTGGTAATATGGAAATCAACACCTTTGAAAACATTGACACCATTATAGGATTTTTCCAACCCTTCTGCTTTGATCAATACTTCAGCAGAACGGGGAGCAGCCGGAAATCTAAGCCTGATAGATGATGTATCCTCATCATCAAGTTCGATGCGTTCCACTTTATCCAGTTGCTTTTGCATGGATTGTGCCATAGACGTTTTAGTAGCCTTGGCCATGAAACGAGCAATGGTCTTTTCTTTTTGGGCTATTGCTTTTTGTTGGTTTTCATAAGCAGATGCAAGCATGACTCTTCTTTCAACCCGTTGAATTAGGTAGTTGGAATAATTGGTCTGATAATCGTATATCTTACCAAGTTCAACTTCAATGGTACGTTTGGTAATTTTATCCAGAAAGATCTTGTCATGGGATATCAAAACTACAGCTCCTCTGTATTCACTAAGGAATTCTTCCAGCCAAATGATTGATTCTATGTCAAGGTGATTGGTGGGTTCATCCAGTAGCAAATAATCCGGTTTAGTCAACAACATTTTTGCCAATTCAACACGCATCTGCCATCCACCACTTAATTCCCTTACCTTTTTGCTAAATTCAGAATTTTTAAAACCCAAACCTTTAAGTACTTTTTCAGCATTAGCCTCTTTATGATTACCTCCTCTATACTCGTATTGTTCCGTTAAATGCGTGAGATTATCAATAAGATTGGCATAACTGTCGGATTCATAGTCTTCACGTACACCCAAATCTTTTTCGCTTTTTTGAATTTGCCGTTCTATTTCATTGAGCTCTTCAAATGCTTTCAGTGCTTCTTCCAAAACGTTACAATCACCACTTAATTCAATATCCTGGTGAAGGTATGCCACCGACTCACTTTTTGGCTTATCTATGATACCTTCATATCTTGTAGTTTCTCCCGATAATATTTTTAACAAAGTTGATTTTCCGGCTCCATTCCTGCCTGTCAAACCAATCTTTTCACCTATATTGATAGTAGTGGAAATAGAATCAAACAGGATCCTGTCACCAAATTGGATATATAAATTACTGATTGCTATCATTGTAAATCGCTGTTGCTCTTCTAAAAAGCTGCAAAGTAAAGGAATATTTAACTAGAATAAAATAAATACTTAAACATCCTGTATTGTTTAATGCTGCAATTAAAGATATACAAGTATCATGCAGTCAGATATTATTTAACGTAATTTTAAATATAGCTAAAGACATAAAACAGGCAGAATTTTGTAGTTTCGCATTTTTAAATCAAAAAATATTAACTATGAAATTAATTTCCGGACTATTTCTTTTCTCAACCTGTTTTTTATCGGGTTTTGTATTAAATGCCCAAATTAAAGCCCCTCAGGCTTCTCCATCCTCGACAGTAAAAGCTACTGTAGGCTTAGGTGATATTACAGTAGAATATTCAAGGCCATCTATGAAAAGCAGATCTATTTTTGGTGGACTTGTTCCTTTTGGCAAAATATGGAGAACCGGAGCAAATGCTGCAACTAAAGTTACTTTTTCTGAAAAAGCAACCATAGGAGGTGTAGATTTAGAAAAAGGTACTTATGCTTTATATACCATCCCCAATGCAAATGAATGGACAGCAATTTTTTATAAAGACCTTACTATGGGTGGTAATCTACAGGAAAGTAATTATAAAGAAACGGAGGTGGCCACTAAAGTAGTTGTTCGACCTATGACTATCAATCCTTCGATTGAAACATTTACGATTGATATAGCCGATGTATCTAGTAGTGGAGCTTCGATCGCCGTAATGTGGGATAAAACTGCCATCAAAATTCCTTTTACTTATAGAACAGATGACGCTGTAATGGCTGAGATAAAACGTAAGATGGAAGGACCTTCCGGCGATGAATATTTCTCAGCAGCCAGATATTATCTGGAAGAAAACAAAGACCTTAATCAGGCTTTGACTTGGATCAAAAAATCAACTGAAAAGAATGGTGAAAAATTCTGGGTATTACGTCAGCAATCGCTGATCGAAGCTAAATTAGGAGATTATCCTGCGGCAAGAAAAAGTGCTGAAAGATCATTGGCTTTGTCAAAAGAAGCTAAAAATGATGATTATATCAAAATGAACAACGATTCCCTCAAGGAATGGATGGCAAAAAAATAATCTGTCATTTCAGATAAAATATTGAACGCGTCTCCGGACGCGTTTTTTATGTCAGCAACTTTACATACTTTTGAATCATATTAATCTAAAGATCAAATGTTACGAATTTACTACTTCTTGATATTTTTTATATTCGCTTTAACAGCTTGTGTAAATACGGACAATAAATCCAATACATCTGAGTCCGATAATGAAGACGAAACAGAAGTTGTTTTAAGCGAGGAAGAACAAAGAGTCGAAAAAGGAAGGATCTTATTTGTATCTACCTGTAAACTTTGCCATGGAGCAGATGGGACTTTGTCATTAAATGGAGCCAAGGACCTCTCCAAATCGCCTCTTTCCAAAGAAGAGAAGATCCTTGTTATAAAAAATGGCCGTAAAACAATGGCAGCTTATAAAAATGTTTTTTCTGAAGATGAAATTAATCTTTTAGCAGATTTCGTCGAATCTCTAAAAAATAAATAATGAAAGTTTATCATGGCCTGGGTGTTATGTCAGGAAGTTCTCTTGATGGGATAGACTTTGCATTGTGTCGTTTTGAATGTGAAGAAGGAAATTCAGCAGCCATTAAATGGGAAATTGTTGAAGCAGAAACTTTTGAATTAAGTGTATTTTGGGAAGAGCGTCTCAAAAAAGCTTATCTGGCTTCAGCTAAGGAACTATGGCTTGCCCACGTGACTTTCGGTAAATATATCGGAGATCTGGCCAATACCTTCCTTAAACGGACAATTATCCAGCCGGATTTCATCTCTTCTCATGGGCATACTGTTTTTCATGAGCCTCAGAATCATATGACCCTCCAGATAGGTCATGGTGCCTCTATAGCGGGAGTAACCGGTTATCCCACCATTTGCGATTTTAGGAGCATTGACGTAGCCCTTAATGGACAGGGAGCTCCGATGATCCCAATAGCTGAAAGTCTGTTATTCTCTGAATATCGGCTTTGCCTTAACATAGGGGGTATCGTCAATATGAGTGCCAGGGTCGATCACCATTATGTAGCTTTCGATGTAAGCCCTGCCAATCAGGTATTAAATAAGCTTGCATCCATGTCCGGACAAGCATTTGATCAGGATGGTTTAACAGCCAGAAGAGGTGTCCTCCAACCTGAGATGATCACTGCGTTAAATAAACTGGATTATTTTATAAGCAATTATCCCAAATCTTTGGATAACAACTGGATCATGAAAGAACTATGGCCTATTGTCAAGTCTTTTGATTATAGTCCTGAAGATAAATTAAATACTTTTTGCAATTTTATAGCAGAACGTATTTCACAGGAAATCAAGCATATATCTGAAAAAGAAGAGACGGATTTCAAAGGAACAAGTATGTTGGTGACCGGTGGCGGTGCTTACAATCAATATTTGATGGAATGTATTTCTGAAATTTGCATGAATGAAAATGGTATCCATACAACTATTCCTCCCAAACAGATCGTAGAATTTAAGGAAGCTTTATTAATGGCATTGGCAGGATTATTGAGAGTAAGAAATATTCCAAATATGCTGCACACGGTGACTGGCGCTTCTGTGGACAATATTGGTGGCTGTATCTATCAGGGAACAAAATATTTGATTTAGATGCCAGAAGTCAGAGGTCAGAAATCAGAAATAAGAAGTCAGAGGTCAGTGGTCAGAAATCAAGTGTCAGACGTCAGAGGACAGAAGTCAGATGTCAGAAGTCAGATGTCAGATGTCAGAATTCTATCGTTAGCCACAGAGCTCCATTCTAAATCACCTATCACTCATCGCCCATCACCTGTCTCTTCTATTAAAGTTAGAAAGACGAATTCAGAAATTAGAATAAACGTATCCTCTGGAGAGCCGCATTCACCATTCAATCCCGCAGAACATCTGCATCCTCCTACCGTCGGTGCAACTGTAACCCGGGACTCCACTTCGCTTCGCATTCAACCTCGCATAACATCTGCATCCTCCTTTTGTCAGCGCATCTGTAGCGCAGGACTCCGCTTTGCTGCGCATTCAACATTCAACATTCAACATTCAAAATTTCATTCGCCTATCACTTATATTAAAGTTAGAAAGACGAAATTAGAAATTAGAATAAGCGAATCCCCCGGAGAACCGCATTCAACATTCAACATTCAACATTCAACATTTCATTCGCCTATCTCTTATATTAAAGTTAGAAAGACGAATTTAGAAATTAGAATAAACGTATCCCCTGGAGAGCCGCATTCACCATTCAACATTCAAAATTCAAAATTTCATTTGCCCATTACCCATTACCCATTACCCATTACCCATGCCTAACTCAAAACATGTCCTCGTAACCGGAGCAACCGGACTTGTTGGATCATACGTGGTAAGGACACTGATTGCCAATGGTTATGAAAAAGTCAGGGTCATTATTAGAAAAAACAGCGACTTAAGTCTGATCCGGGATGTAAAAGATAAAATCAGTTATTTTGTAACAGATATTACCGATGTATTAGGCTTGGAAGAAGCAATAGAAGGTATTACACACGTAATACATTGCGCAGCTTTGGTTTCATTTGACAGCAGGGATAAACGTGCCTTAGCTAAAACAAATATTGAGGGCACAGCCAATTTGATCAACCTCTCCCTCGAATACGGCATCAAAAAGTTTATCCATATCGGCTCTATTGGCGCTTTGGGGCGAAATACCAATGATGGAATGATCCATGAGGAAGTAAAATTTGAAGACAGTGCCAACAATTCATTTTATGCTATTACAAAACACCTTGGGGAGCTGGAAGTATGGAGGGGTAAGGCAGAAGGACTTAATGTAAAAGTGCTTATACCGGGATTGATCCTGGGTAGTGGATTCTGGAAAGTAGGGACAAATGGCTTTTTCAATCATGTGTGGAGAGGTAGCAAATTTTATCCGCAGGGCACAACGGGTTTTGTGGATGTAAGGGATATCGCTGATTTTGCGATAAGAATGCTGGATTATGATGGTGCGCAAGAGAAATTCCTCATGATTGGAAAAAATGTTTCATACAAGGAATTTCTAGAGATGATAGCGAAAGATATTGAAAAAAGAGCTCCATCTGTTCCGACAAAAAAGTGGATCTTGTCTGCAGCATGGAGACTTGATAAGTTACGTTCATTCCTAACAGGT
Source organism: Saprospiraceae bacterium (assembly GCA_043753405.1). GTDB lineage: Bacteria > Bacteroidota > Bacteroidia > Chitinophagales > Saprospiraceae > Parvibacillus. Next base: position 8,198 of record JAYUWT010000341.1, read on the forward strand.
TCAAGACCGATGTTAACCAAAGAGACAGCAACCACATCATCCAAATTATATCTGTTTGACAATAGCAAGTCTTTGGCAATTGATGGATTTACCTACATCCCATTTGAGCAAACTATCAGGGAAACTGCCTTACAATTTATTGAAGCTTCACAGCAGCAATTCATACCTAAAGTGCTTAATGTTAAACAACTATGAATGAAAACATAGATAAAATAGTAAGTTTTTCAAGAGATATCCTTGCTGACAAAATAAAGCTGGGTTCAAAAGCTCTTGTTGATGAATTGGTGGAAGTGGTCCGCTTTCATGAATGGCGTTATTATACTTTGAATGAGCCCATCTTAAGTGATACGGAATACGATTTTCTGTTTAAAGCGCTTGAATCGATTGAGAAAGCTCATCCTGAATGGAGGTCAGCACACTCTCCCACCCAGCGTGTAGGTCTTGAGATCACTGAAAATGCCAAGCAAATAGATCATCTTGAACCTATGCTTTCTCTGGCAAACAGTTACAATGAACAGGATCTGATCGACTTTGACCTACAGATCAAAAAACTACTCAAAATCGAAGTCTCAGAGAAGTTGGATTACAGTGTTGAGCCTAAATATGACGGTGGGGGTATCTCTCTGGTATATGAGGACAATCAATTGGTGAGAGCTGTTACCAGAGGGGACGGCAGCCGTGGAGAGGAGATCACCAACAATGTAAAGAGTATGAAGTCTGTGCCTCTGTATGCTGACTTTTCTAAATTGGGCATTAAAACAATTGAATTACGGGGCGAAGCATTAATATCAACTTCCAATTTTTCAAATATTAATAAAAAGAGGGAAGAAAATGGCCAGGTGCTTTTTGCCAATGCCAGAAACGCCGCAACAGGTGGGTTAAGAACTAAAGATCCTAAAGAGACTGAAAGCCGCAAGATGGATGCTTTTATATACTCTATTTCTTATGCAGCTGATGCCAATGGTCAAAATAAACTGGATGAGTTCAAATCACACTTTGATTCCATAGATTCAATAGGGAAATTAGGTGTTAAAGTGCCATCGGAAGCACGAAAACTTTGCAAAGGAATAGATGAAGTCGTTAAATTTTGTGCAAAATGGCAAAATGAACGCAATCAATTTCCATACGAAATAGACGGCATGGTCATTAAATTGGATAATAAGAACTGGCAAGACAGGATAGGCTTTACTGCACATCATCCCAGATGGGCCATTGCATTTAAATTTCAGGCTAAACAGGCGGCTACCAGATTAATAGACGTGGAATATCAGATCGGAAAGATTGGATCCATTACACCAGTCGGAAAACTAAAGCCTGTTGCATTAGCAGGAGTGACGATCTCATCTGTATCCCTGCATAACGAAGAATTTATAGAAAGCCGTGATTTGAAACTTGGTGATATGGTTGTGGTTGAACGGGCGGGAGATGTAATCCCATACATCGTCAAAGCTTTGGATGACGTCAGAAATGGCAGCGAAAAGCCTATTAAATTTCCGACAAACTGTCCTTCCTGCAATAGTGTTTTGTTAAAACTTGAAACGGAAGCTGCATGGAGGTGCATCAACCCGGACTGCCCTGCTCAAAATCTCCAAAAATTGATCTTTTTTGCTTCTAAAGATGCCATGGATATTGATGGTTTCGGCAAATCGATCATGGAGAAATTCTTTGAACTTGGCTGGGTGAAGACTTATCCTGACATTTACAGGCTTTCAGAGGAGCAGATCTCGGGGCTTGAAGGATTCGGAAAGCGTTCAGCTGAAAAACTCATTGAAGCAATTCATGCCAGTAAAACCAATCCAATCCAACGGCTATTGCATGCACTATCCATTCACCATGTAGGCAAGAAGGTT
>JAYUWT010000342.1:0-10005 GCA_043753405.1 Saprospiraceae bacterium
CATACTTTTATCAGAAAGATTATTATTCTTCAAGGGTTTACAAAAAATACAATTAAAGGATTTTATTAAAGCTTATAATACTCAAGTTACAGCAGTTAATTAAGGAAGATGTCAGATGTTAGATTTTAGATTGTTTTAGTTATAACAAATATTTCATAGAAAATAGTTTAGCCGTGTTGCGATTAAATATCCGCATTATTTACGAATTAAACTTTAATGAAGTAAGTGCCTTCTACCATCTACCTTCTAAATTCTACCATATTTCTTCAATCAAATTTTTATTAAAATATTGCAAAATAAATACAGAATCCTGATATATAATATCCTAATCTCTAACTTAGCGCAAAGTTACGTCATTGTTTTAAAGAACAACATATTTTTATCATATGAATCCTTTTATCAGGCATCTTTCACAAGAATTTAACAAAAACATGGTGCATCTTGCTGGTCCATCCTACAAGAATAAATCATATCTGGTGGCACTGAGTGGAGGTTGTGATTCAATGACGCTGGCACATCTGGCTATTCAGGCAGGCCTTATAATCCGGATAGCACATTGTAATTATCAGTTGCGCGGAGAGGAAAGTACTTTGGATGAATCTATGATTTCAAAATACTTTGACCAAAAGAATATACCACTTCATGTCATAAGATTTGACACTAAACAAATAGCTAAAAAATCAAAACAATCTGTCCAGATAGTCGCAAGAAGGTTGCGATATGAATGGTTTGAGGAGTTATGTATCCAGGAAAAGATCGATCACATCCTTACCGGGCATCATTTTGACGACAGTGTCGAGACATTTATACTCAACCTCAGCCGGGGCAGCGGTCCTCGAGGGCTCAAAGGTATCCCCGAAAAGCACGGCAGGGTCCTCAGACCCTTACTGAATATGGGAAAGGAAGTAATAAGATCTTTTTGTCAGATCATGAACATACCTTTCAGAGAAGATAGTTCGAATGCAGACAATAAGTACAAAAGGAATTTTGTCAGGAATGAGGTCTTACCCCTTTTGATGTCACAGTTTTCAAGTTTTAAACAAAGTGTAGGGGTCACGATGGACATTATGGCCCAGTATTATGAATTTGTAAATGCAAAAGTAAAGCTGGAATTACAGAATAATATTTTCAACAATGCATTTGGAAGTAAACTTTTTCTGGAAAAGATAGGAGATAAATCTTTGATACCCTTTGTTGTCAGGGCATTTCTTGAAGAAAAAGGCTTTACCATGTCAGATATTGATGACATGGACCAGGCTCTGAAGATAAAAAAAATTGGTATCAGGATTATTGCATTAGACAAGTCATTTGCAGTGAGCGATCGGGAAAAGATCATTTATATCAATAAGGCTATTCATGTTCAGCCTGTTGAATTTGACCTTGCAGTAGGAGAGATTCAAATTTGGAACGGTAGAATAATTATCAGTAAAGGATATAAAGATGGATTAAATTCTGATCAAATCAGACTTCCTGAATCTTTAGGAGGCACTTTAGTTTCTATAAGAAATAAAAGGGAAGGAGACAGGATCCGGCCGTTAGGAATGAATGGATCCAAACAAAAATTACAGGACATTTATACCAATGCAAAACTGGATTACCTGGATAAATTGCTTCAGCCTCTTTTAGTTATCAATGATGAGATCATGTGGATTATGGGGGTCAAGCGCAGCGAAAAGTATCAGGTAGACGTTGGGGAGGTGGGATTTATTCTTGAATGGATCAGAAATTAGTGGATAGTATTATAGAGGAGATTGGCGAACGGTGAACGGCGAACTGCGAACAGGTGCGAAGAATAGACTTCAACGTAACTATCTAAAGCACTAACACGCTAAGACGCGAATGTGCTGTCAAAAGGCGAACGGCGAACAGTGAACAGGTGCGAAGAATAGACAGATTAACGTAACAAACCAAAGACCAAAGACCAAAGACTAAAGACTAAAGCGCAGCGAACAAGTGGTAACTGGCTAAAGCACTAACACGCTAGGGCGCTAATGCGCAGTAAAAAGGCGCGATTGCGCAGTTTTGAGAATTAACAAATAGAAAAGAACGAATAATAAATAAATAATTGCGTTATTAGCATAACAAACTAAGAATATGAAGTCTATTAAGGATTTTTTGAGCGAATTGCCTTTAAAAGTGGCTCCTGAAGCTATTGAAGATGTAAGTACTATTTTGCATTTTGATATCTCGGGAGATTCAGGTGGCATTTACACGTTAAAGATCGAAAACGGTAAGATGACCATAGATGAAGGGCTCATAGGTGATGCTAAATCCACAATTAAAGCATCTGACATATTATTTAATGAATTACTTAATAAAGAAACCAATCCAATGATGGCTGTCATGACCGGAAAATTGAAAGTTTCCAATCCCGGTGAGATCATGAAGTATATTAAACTTCTTGGTTTAATGTAAAGAAAGGAAAAGAGAAACCCCCGCTGAAGGTGAGGTGGAATAACCTAATTTGATCGTCTGAAAACTCGGTTTAATCCCGAGACTGATATCCTCACTAATATCAAAAGATTTGAGATGGGCATCTACAAAAGCATCCAGGATGTTTAACGCATAGATTCCCACCAGCCCGATATAACTTAATTCCATATCTTTTTGATATTTGTCCCTGTAATATTTAATGGAAGCGCGTTCAAGTTTTCCTGAAAATTCATGGATCTCTTTATCTACATCCTGCCTGTAAGCTTTTTTAAACCGGTGATATTGACCCTGATTAAACATCGCCAGATAGGTAACCCCACCTAAAGCAGCATATACCACGGGGATCTTCCAATAACTTTTGTTGTAAAACTGACCAAGCCCCGGCAGCATTACTGATCGCATCATGGCAGTGCGTGGTGTTTTAAGGTCAACTCCCTTATAGACCACTTCCTGGATAGTATCAGAAGTGGCTGCTACCACTGTAGAATCAGTGCCTGTGGTAACAATTATAGAATCCTGAACCTGAGCTTTAACCGACAAGTTTATACATGCTAAAATAAAATTTACTATAAGATATTTAGACAAAAAATTAACCATACAGTTATGCATTATTTATCTATAACGTCCAGGATCTGATTTAATTCGTTATCAGAGTTAAATAAGATTTTTACAAAGCCTGCTCCTTTTTCATTTCTGTCGATCTGGACCTTTAACCCATATTGCATTTTAAGTTTTTCTTTAAGGCTTTCGATGATCGGATCATTGCCTTGTTTGGTTTTTTTACTTTCAGTTTTTTTATTGAAATGATCTCTGATGTTATTTTCCAGTTGTCGGACAGACCAGTTGTTTTTAACCGTTTCTTTATAGAAACCAAGCTGGAGAGCTATATCATCGATACCGGCCAAAGCCCTTGCATGCCCCATAGATATTTGTTTTTCTTTTACTGAATTCTGGATAACCGGAAGTAGTTTAAGCAAACGAATATAATTGGCGATCGTGCTGCGATCTTTTCCTATGCGCTCTGACAAGACATCCTGTGTCATGTTGGTCTCTTCCATCAATCTTTTATAACTGATCGCGATCTCTATAGCATTGAGGTCTTCCCGTTGTATATTTTCTACAAGGGCCATCTCAAATAATTCCTGATCATTTGCGAGACGGACATATGCCGGTACTTCTGTCAGCCCGGCCATTTGAGCGGCTTTAAACCTTCTTTCTCCGGCAATGATCTGAAACTTGTCCCGGCCTATTTTTCGAAGGGTTAGTGGTTGAATAATGCCAAAATTTGTAATACTCTGAGCTAATTCTTTCAGTTGGGCGTTGCTGAATCTTGACCTGGGTTGTGTCGGATTTGGTTCAATTTCAGACAATGAGATAATCGCTATACCACCCGAAAGCTCCTTGACGGTATCCAATGAAGGCATTTCATCTTCAACATCCATGCTATTCAATAAAGCTCTGATCCCCTTACCTAATTCTTTCTTCTTCAATTATAAATTTTATCTAAAGTTATCCTATAATTATTTATGAACTGCCAGGTCAGGATTGGCCGCCTCCTGATAACTCAAAAATTCGTGAGCAAGATTGATAAAATTGGTAGTGCCTTTACTACCGGCATCATACATAATGACAGGTTGATGTGCACTTGGAGCTTCACTGATACGTGAGTTCCTGTGTATGATCGTATCAAAGACCCTGTCTTTGGCATGTTCCTGTACTTCCTCTATCACAAGATTGGCCAAACGTAAACGCCTATCGTACATAGTAAGGACTATACCCTCGATGACAAGGTCCGGGTTCAATTGTTTTTTAACAAGATTGATGGTGTTTTTTAATTTCCCCAGTCCTTCCAATGAGAATATTTCAGCCTGCACAGGGATAATGACACTATCAGCAGCTGTTAAAGCATTCACGGTAAGGATTCCCAGGGAAGGAAGGCAATCAATTAAAATGAAGTCGTAATCGTCCTTTATTGGGGCAATAAAATCCTTCATGATGTATTCCCTTTTAAACTTACTTACCAATTCCAATTCCGCCCCTACAAGATTGATATCCGCTGGAAGAATTGAAAGATTGGGCGTTGAAGAGATAACTATTGCATCTTTCGCAGAAATTTCATTCAGAAAACAATCATAAATAGTATGGACAATCTGTGCTTTTTCAATTCCTGTTCCTGATGTAGTATTCGCCTGAGGGTCGGCGTCTATTACGAGCACCTTATATTCCATAATGCCAAGACAAGCCCCAAGATTGATAGCCACAGTTGTTTTTCCTACACCTCCTTTCTGATTTGCTATCGCTATTACTTTACCCATTAAAGATTAATTATTTGATTGATATCCGGTAACGTAAGACTTTTGCCTTGTTTGGAAAAATGTGATATTGCTTCTTCTTTAATAATTTTTATTGGCGGAAAAGTATCAAAATGACCACCAATGATCTTATTACATTGTATCATGTCGGCAGCATGTACTGCATCCTGATAATCCATCGTGTAATAACCTCCTACCGGTAAAATTGCAATCGTAGGTTTACCATAATATGCAGGAATCAATTCCATATCTTTTGTCAACGCGGTATCCCCCGCAATATAAATAGTATCAGGACCATTCTTGATCAAATAACCATTCGGATTACCGCCGTAACTACCGTCGGGCATGTTACTGCTATGGACAGCACTGACCATCCTGACTTCTCCAAATCCAAAATCGTGGCGTCCTCCCGGATTCAGGTCACGGGTTGTGCATCCTTTTTCTTCAAACCATGCTGCTACTTCAAAATTTGCTATGATCGGCGCACCATTTCTCAATGAAAGTTCTTCGGCATCTGCCACATGATCGTCATGACCATGAGTGAGCAACACAAAATCTACCTCCAAATTGTCTATATCAACGATATCTTTCGCTAGTGGGTTGAGCCTGATAAAAGGATCACAAATGATCTTTTTGCCACCCAGATTTAATAAAAAACAAGCGTGGCCAAGATATTGTATGCTATTCATGGTTAATATTTTTTCAACAGCCTATTAAGACATTGTAAGAGTAAATATATTGGAAATTTCCTTCAATTTGGACTGCAAAGGTAAGTATTATTCAATAAAATAAAGTGTAGATTGCTAAAATCAGACTACATTTTCGAAAGGTAATTTGTAATATTGCTCTATGATAAGGATCTCGGGGTTTTACTTATTGATTTGTTTCTTCACATCTTGTCATGAAGATAAAGTAGCGAGCGATCTGTGCGTTTTCAGGTACAATCAACCAAACAGCATCACATCATTGGATCCGGCTTTCGCACGCAATCAATCCAATATCTGGGTCATCGACCATATTTATAATACACTTGTACAGTTGGATGATAGTCTTCATTTGAAGCCATGCCTTGCTAAAACATGGTCCATTGATCCGACCGGGACCATTTATAAGTTTGTAATCAATACCGGCATAAAATTTCAGGATAATATTTGCTTTCGGGATGGCAAGGGTCGCAGCATCAAACCTTCAGATGTAGTATACAGCCTTAACAGGATCATAGATGAAGATGTGGCAAGTCCGGGAAGTTGGATTTTCAAAGGCAGGGTTCAGGAGCAGGAACCATTTATTGCCATTGACGATAGTACTGTTGAGATCAGGCTGATCACACCTTTTATGCCTTTTCTGCAATTGATGTCCATGCAGTATTGTTCAGTAATACCTCAAGAAGCGGTCGAACATTACGGAAAGGCTTTCAGAGCAAATCCGGTCGGCACCGGACCATTTACACTGAAAAAATGGATCGAAGGCCAAACCATGATCCTGGACAAAAATCCTAATTATTTTGAAAAAGAAAAAGGGGTCCAACTTCCATATGTGGACATCGTACGAATTAGTTTTATTGGCGATAAAAAAACAGCCTTCCTGCAATTGATGGAAGGTAACCTCGACTTTATGAGCGGTTTTGACCCTTCTATGGCCAATGAATTATTGACACGTAATGGTCTATTGCGTGACCGGTATACAAAACAGATCACATGCCATAAATCTCCCTATCTCAATACGGAATACCTGGGCATCAACCTGGAGTGGGAAGACAAGTCAAGCCCACTGCTCAATAAATATTTCAGGCAGGCTTTGAATTATGGATTTGACAGGAAAGGTCTTTTGGAGACCATCAAACGTGGGATAGGTAGCCCGGCTTATGGTTCTTTCCCGCCTTTCGGTCTGCCATCCTATGATGAGACAAAGGTGGACGGCTATAGATACGACATCGTCAAGGCCAAAGAGCTTCTGGAAAGATCAGGATATAATAAAATCAAAGTTCAGGACCGGCCTGTACTGAACCTATTTACAGCGAAGGATTACTCTGATCATTGTCTATATATAACAAAACAATGGGAACAACTTGGAGTGAAATGTAATATAGAACTCGCAGAATCGGCTACGGTCAGGGAAATGATGCGCAATGGCAAAGCACTGTTTTTCAGGGGTAGTTGGTTGGCTGATTACCCGGATGCTGAGAATTACCTTACCGTATTCTATGGTGGTAATCCTGCACCACCAAATTATACCCATTTTAAAAATGCCCGTTTCGACCAACTATATCTCAAATCATTGGTTTGTATAGACGATACACAGCGATATGCCCTGTACCATGAGATGGAACAGATCATTTTGGATGAAAGCCCTGTGATATTAATGTATTACGATGCGATCAGTAATTTTACTACAAAAGCTATAATGGGTTATAACCCTAATCCGTTGAATCTTTTGAAAGTAAAGTATATTAAAAAGGATTGTAAGTCTAAGACAATCAATGAATAAAGCCAAGCTAGTTAAAGTATGAATGTAATAGATATTAAACCGAGAGTATTACATGAGGACTGGGGAATGATCTCTTATAAGGAGGCATGGGACAGACAGACAGCAGAACATGCAGTGATGGTTGAGGTCAAAAAGCTCTATCGAGATGATCAGTCAGCATTAAAAGATCATCAGGTCAATAAACTTGTATTTTGCGAACATCCTCATGTTTACACTTTGGGTAAGAGTGGCAAGCCGGGACACCTTTTACTCGATGATGCCGGTCTGGAGGCCGCTGATGCAGAATATTTCAAGATTAATAGGGGAGGGGACATCACTTATCATGGCCCCGGTCAGATAGTTGGTTATTTTCTTTTCGATCTTGATTGTTTTAAACCCGATGTCCACGTTTTTGTAAGAAATTTGGAAGAAGGTATCATCCGTCTTTTAAAAGATTATAACATCAATGGTGAAAGAATCAAAGATTATACCGGTGTTTGGGTAAAAAAACCGGATGGTTCGTACGTTAAGATCTGCGCTATAGGAGTTCATCTCAGCCGGTGGATCAGTATGCATGGTTTTGCTTTCAACATCGATCCTCAACTGAATTATTTTGACAACATCGTGGCATGTGGCATTCAGGATGAGAATAAATCTATTACATCTTTGGCTGAATTAACGGGAAGGAAGTTGGATATGGGGGAAGTCAAGGAGAAGCTCTTTTTGCATTATAAGGAGGTGTTTGAGTTTGGATAAAAGATAAATGAAAAATGATAAATGAAAAATGATAAATGATAAATTTCATCACTAACATTCTAACTTCATAACTTCCTAACTTACCCAAACGCTTTAAGCAACATTAACACACGTCTAGTATCTAGTATCTGATGCCTATTTCACAAAGTTTCCCAAAGAAAAGACAAAGTTTCCCAAAGACCCCTATCTTACTTAGAAGGTCATTTTAATTTATAATTTCTAACTTCTAATTTTCAAAACAACAAACAACAAACTTCAAACTTTTAAGATCCTTCTCACTATCTAACTTCTTAACCTCTTAACTTTTCAGCTGTATCGCAAAGAAAGCAAAGTTGCGCAAAGGTCTTGTGTCTAATGTCTCGAATCTAGTATCTGATGCCTATATCACAAAGTTCCACAAAGAAAAACCTAAGTTCCACAAAGATCCAAGCTTTTTTAGAAGGTCATTTTAATTTCTAATTTCTAACTTCTAATTTTCCAAACAGCAAACAGCAAACAACAAACGCCAAACTTTCAATCTGGACTAATATTCTGGTTCATCCTGAATAAATTTTCCGGATCCCATTTCCTCTTACATTCCACAAGACGGTCCCAAACCTCAGGTGTATAAGCCTGTTTTACGCGATCGGCACCTTCTTCACTTAAGAAATTGACATAGACCCCCTGGCTGAATGGTTCAGTTGCTTTATGAAAATCTTTAGCCCATCTCATCGCTTTTGAATCATCTGAACTATCCTGCCATCGCGTATGAATATTAAGCACAAATGGAGTGTTTCTATGAGGAAAAGCTGTAGCATCAGGAGCGACCTTGCTTGGCGCACCTTCCATGTGTGGGATAAAGATCTCACATTCTTCGGTCGGCATATTTAAAGCATATTCTTTCAATATTTCAATGCAATCATCGGAAAGATCTTTTAAATGGTGGGATTTCCAGTAATTGCGGGCTCCATGACTTACCAGGCCGTCAAACGCTGATTGCCAGCCTGTCCAAGGATTCATGCCACTTCCGTCACCAATAGTTTCACCGAAATCGCGGACGGGTTGAATGAGTTTTTGGCCCTCTTCAGGATTTCCTATCCATACAAATGGCACAAGAACTACCAGTTTACCGTGAAATTCCTGAGGAATAAAAGGAAGTGGAGGTGCATGGCGAAGTACCATCCATATGGTCATTTCATCCGGCATGGTACGGACATATGTTCGGTGAAATTGAATATATTCTTTCATATTTTCAAATTTCTTCACAATAGGTCCGGAAAGCACTTCATTCCCAATTTTTGCTGCTTTAAATGTAAAGGAAGTGACAACTCCGAAATTTCCCCCTCCTCCTCGAATGGCCCAAAACAGGTCAGAATTGTCGTTGGCACTTGCAGTTACTAGATCCCCTTCTGCAGTTACGATCTCAGCTGAAACAAGATTGTCTACGGACAACCCAAATTTTCTGCTTATCCAGCCGAAACCTCCACCCAGGGTGAGGCCCCCTACGCCGGTATGAGATATGATTCCTGAGGATATTGCCAGGCCATGTTTTTGAGTTTCCATGTCGACAGTTCCTAATAAACATCCTCCCTCCACCTTTACTAAATTATTGTCCGGATCCACATCCACAGTCTGCATCGGTGAAAGGTCTATCATGAGCCCATCATCACAACAGGCAGTCCCCGCTGAGTTGTGGCCTCCGCCTTTTATTGCTATGATCAAATTATTTTCTCTTCCGAAATTCACAGCCTGCACCACATCTTCCTTGTTTGCACATCTGATAATGATGGCTGGTTTTCTGTCGAACATCCCGTTCCAGATAGCTCTTGAAACGTCATAACCTGCTTCTCCAGGTAGAATTATTTCGCCTTTAATTACAGGCCTTAATTCAGTTACTTTTGTATTTATCATAATGTAATAATTTAATTATAAAAGACAATCTTATTGGCAATTACTTAATATAACGTGAATAATGTTTAAGCGACATTCAAATATACATCTTTAGAGAGTTCATTATTACTTAATTTGATACTCGGTTTTTTAGGAAGGAAGTGATAAG